>NZ_JBHTCO010000018.1:0-60148 GCF_042665295.1 Scopulibacillus cellulosilyticus | reverse complement strand
GTTTTAAGCGTTATGATCGTTTACGATTACGTGTTTTATTACATCATCAATATAAATCAATGGGATATCAGTTAGGTTAAGGAGTAGGAACTATTACTCCTACCCCAACATTTGACGTAGAACCTTAGTTTTTAAGTTTAAATTCTGAAGTTTAACTTTGGAACTTCGAAGTTAAGAGCGAAAGCCAGAAGTTAAGAGCGAAAATCTGAAGATAAGAGCGAAAATCAGAAGTTAAGAGCGAAAATCTCAAGATGAGAGCGAAAATCCGAAGTTTAAGAGCGAAAGCCTGAAATTTAAGAGCGAAAATCCGAAGTTTAAGAGCGAAAGCCTGAAATTTAAGAGCGAAAATCCAAGGTTATGAGCACTTCCACAATGTTTAACCCTGTTACCATTAAAATAATTTACGATATTCGCGATTTTTCTTATCACCGTAACCTTTTAAATTTGCGGAATTAAGAAGTCGGTTAGCAGTAAATCTGGATGATATAAGCAGGAAGTCCCTGCATTCGCTATTTGTTATAGACGGTTTTACTAAAAGAAGGAAGTCATCAATTGCTTGAAGATGGGCTGTTTTTGAATAAGTATTACATATATTGCAATGCCATATTCCATGATTTCGGTCCATTGGACAATGATTACACTCAGGACATTGGACACCTTTAAGCAATTCATTATAAGAAATTTTATATTCTTCAAGGAGATTAACAGAAAGCGGCGTATGATCTATTTTGAGTTTTTTTACTATAGCCATTAATTCATTTGTATGCCGGATTGGTTTTAAATGTTTATCGTTCATCTTATTAATCCGCTCCAAGAGATTTTCGGCGTGTAATATATGGTGGTTTTCTGGGTCAGTTTGAAGAATAGTAAAAGGGTTACTGTTTACGACGAGGAATTCAATTGGCACGGAAGAAAAGCGGTGTTGTTGAAACCATTTATTAAGTAGATAACGTTGGCGGAAGACTTGCGACATCGGATTTTGAAAACGCTCTTCTTTTCCATCGCGAACTCGAATAAATTGATCGTTTATGGAATCAAGAATAATTTTACCGGAAAAATGTTTAATTTCAATAATAAGAGTAAAACTTTGGGAGAGGATAAGTGAATCTATTTGGACAATATAATCATCAATGGGAAATCGCAGATCATTCAAAATAAAGTAATTAGATTTGGGGAGGTGGCTTAAAAAGAAATCAAAGTTTTGTTCACCTTTAAAGCCGACATCTCTTTTAATTAAATCCGCTTCAATCATTGACCTTTTTGTATGTTTTTTCGGCAACCGCCTGAGGAGTGCTTTGTTCATAACTATTCTAAGCGGGATATTGCGTTCTTTATGAATCATTATATCACTCTTTCTATTTTAAATAACTTTAATTTCTTTGGTATTTTTATAATTCCTGCTTGTACAAAAAACTTTTACAAAAGTTTCAATATTTATGATATGATGAAAAAAATGAAGAAAGCAGGTGATAGGTATTGCTTGTTGCAAAACTTGGAAAAGATCAATTAATCTCGATGGCTGATCCCCATACTTTAGATGATCTGAAAAAGCTTAGAGATACTTGCCATTTTTATTGTCCGGCCTGTGACAAGCCGGTTTTCCTAAAACTTGGTGATAAAAAAAGATGGCATTTTTCCCACCGTCATTTAGAACCTTGCCCCTATGATCATGAACCTGAATCAATGAATCATCTTCTTGGAAAAAAGCACCTCTATTATTGGTTAATCAAGCACCAGCTGGAACCCCATTTAGAGAAATATTTACCTCAGCTAAAGCAGCGCCCCGATTTGTTTTTACCGCTTAACCCATTGCCTGTCGCAATCGAATATCAATGTGCTTCAATACCGATATCACTTTTAAATGAAAGAACTTTAGGATATTTTCATGATCATATAAAACCGATATGGATTTTAGGAGAAAATCGCCTTCGAAAAAAAGGTCATATTTTTCATTTATCAGCAATGGATTTCCAAGCTATCCAATACCATTCTAAATTTAGGAACCCGCATCCCTTTTCATCTCCGTATTTTCTGCTTTTTTATAACCCGAAAGATCAATCTTTTATCCAACTCTCCAACATTCATATACTTTCCGCAGCGAAAATATTAGCCAATTGTCAAAAGGTTCCTCTTCAAAGTGCCCCATTAAACATTCTGACCCAACCGATTCCACAAAATGACTTTAACGAATTTAAAAAAACATGGCTAAAAGAGAAGAAAAAGAAAAGATTAAACCACCACCGGTTTCAAAGTCAGGCTGAACACTATATAAAGGCTATATGTTACCGCAAGCGCATTACTTTCTCATTCTTTCCCTCATATGTCGGTCTTCCTCATTATCATTATCTTTATGTGGAAACACCGCCTATTCTTTGGCAAAGCTGGCTCGCGCTTAATTTTATCGAAGGAAAAAAAGGACAAATCATTCAAGCGGAACATGTGGTTAAAGCTTTTAAAAGGATGGCGGACAAAGGAATATTTTACTGCCGGCCTTTATTAGTGGGACAACCTTCCCTGGAACTTGTTATCGAAACTTATTTGAAACAATTGTCCAAATTAAATGTTATTGAAGTCTGTCACGAAAATACTTATCGGGTTTTATTAGATGAAAGGTGGGATCAGACTTCTTTACAGCTTTTGCTTGACGAGGATCACAAAAAGCTGGATGAATTGGAGTGGCAGTTTAATCAATATGAGATTATGAAAGATTTCTAAAATAAATAATCACCGCCGTAAGACGAAATCATTGTATGAAAATATTCATTTAAAATACAATATAGATTGAAGGAATAATTTAGCTTTCATGGAACTAATTTAAGTACAGATATTTTATGGAGGTGTTTTGATGTCTGATAAAACAAAATCTAAATCTTTACCAACCAGAGAACAAGTTCCCGAGGAAGAAAAATGGGACCTTGAGGCGATATATCCTTCAACCCAAGAGTGGGAAAAGTCATTTGAACATGTGAAGAGCTTGATTCCTGAAGTAGAAGCATTTAAAGGTAAGCTTGGCGAATCGGCGAATACGTTGTTTGAAGCTTTACAAAAGCAAGATGAGCTGACTATGGAGTTAAGCAAGCTTTTTGCCTATGCTCATATGAAGTCTGACGAGAATACGGCAAATTCTACATATCAAGCGCTCAATGACCGGGCAAGCAGCCTGGCAACTCTCGTAGGCGCAAAATTAGCTTTTATAGTTCCGGAAATTCTTGAGATAGATGAGAATAAACTCAAATCATATCTTAATGAAAATGAAGATTTGAAGTTGTATGATCATGCGCTTGAGGAAATTACCCGGATGCGTCCGCATGTTCTTGATGAAGATAAAGAGGCCATGCTTGCTCAAGCAAGTGAAGCCTTAGGAACAGCTTCAAATACGTTTGGCATGTTGAATAATGCAGACTTGACTTTCCCGGAAATTAAAGATGAAGACGGGGAAGAGGTTGAAGTTACGCACGGACGTTATTCTAAGTTCTTAGAAAGTGACGACCGCCGGGTTCGTGAAGACGCTTTTCATGCTATGCATGATACTTATGCTTCATTTAAAAATACATTTGCCAGCACGCTTAGCGGTCAGGTGAAAAAGAATAATTTCTTTGCAAAAATTCGCCATTATGATTCGGCCAGGCAAGCGGCGCTTTCAAACAATAATATCCCTGAAGAGGTCTATGATAATCTGGTCAAGACAGTCAATGACAACTTGCATTTACTTCACCGTTATATAAAATTGAGAAAAAAGGCGCTTAAGCTTGATGAACTTCACATGTATGATCTTTATACACCGCTTGTGAAGAATGTTAAGATGGAAGTTCCTTATGAGGAAGCTAAAGAAATTGTCTTAAAAGGACTGGCTCCTCTTGGTGAAGATTATATCAACACGATTAAAGAAGGGTATAAGAGCCGCTGGATTGACGTCCGTGAAACAAAGAGCAAGCGAAGCGGCGCGTACTCATCGGGTACTTACGGCACACATCCATATGTTTTATTGAACTGGCAGGATAATATTAACAATGTATTCACGCTGGCGCACGAGCTTGGACATTCGATGCACAGTTACTATACTCGCAGCAATCAGCCGTATCCTTATGGCGATTATTCAATCTTTGTAGCTGAAGTTGCTTCAACGTGCAATGAAGCTTTATTAAATCATTATCTTCTTAATGAAACTGATGATAAAAAGAAAAAGCTGTATTTGCTTAATAATCAATTGGAAGGCTTCAGAGGAACTGTCTTCAGGCAAACCATGTTTGCGGAATTTGAACAAACCATTCATGAAAAAGCGGCAAACGGGGAAGCTTTAACACCAGAATTATTGACCAATGTCTACTATGACTTAAATAAAAGGTATTTTGGCGATGATGTCGTTGTTGATAAGGATATTGGCATTGAATGGGCACGTATCCCGCATTTCTATTATAATTTTTATGTTTATCAATATGCGACAGGCTACAGTGCTGCAGCCGCATTGTCGAAGCAAATCCTTGAAGAGGGAGAATCTGCTGTTGAACGCTATAAAAACTACTTAAAAGCGGGAAGCTCCGACTACCCGATTGAAGTATTGAAAAAAGCCGGCGTTGATATGGCAACTCCAGAACCAATCAAACAAGCGATGTCAGTCTTTGAATCGGTTCTTACTGATATGGAAAATTTATTATTTGAATAAAAGGGGATGTTCAAAAAGTCCGGGAAAAATAGCTGTCGAATTTCCGCGTCAGCTGGCTCCTCCGCTCCTCACGTATTAAAAGCATACGCTCCGGTGCTCGGAGGCGGCGCTTCCTTGAACTTCTCGGCTCTTTTTGTCCTCCTTTTTGAACTCTTTTAAAACAAAAAGTCACCTGAAAAAAATTCAGGTGACTTTTTGTCATTCATGCTTTATTTTTGCTGGTGATTAAACGAATGGTTAAAAATAAAGAACCGAAAAAAATAGCACCGGATAATGTTAGAGGTTTCAAGTGCATCAAACCAAGTAAATAAAAACAAAAACAAGCCACTGTCAGTATGCATGAAAGTAAGATCATCCAGCTTTTCAAGACCTTCACCCCGCGTTTAATACATATTTATGGCAGCAGCTTGTTTTTATGTTAAAAAAATAGATTTTCGATTTTCAACTTCTGGACAAAAGGAATCCCTTTAGATGGATTCCTCTGACTGTTGAATATACCGCCAAAACGTTCCCAGTGGAAATGAGACACGTTCGACAATTTGTTTTAATTGAAGTTTCTTCATTTCTCTTTCAATTTCTTTATCGTTCATATCATATACAATCGACAATTCCTTAGTCGCAACCATTTTGAAAATCTGCATGAATTCCTTTATAGGCGGAAGATCATTTGCTTTAGGCTTATCACCCAGCAAATCAGATAAAATTTGCACGTATACGTCATAAGGGTAGACTCCGGGCACTTTAATGCCTTCGGTATCAGCATCCACACTGAAAAAAACGAGCGTCGGCAATGTCTTAACTTCCATTTCACATGTGATTCTCCGGTCACATTGAAGCGCTTTAATCGGTGTTTGTGAACAGATATCCTTTGTAAATTCCTGAATATCCAAGCCTGTTTCAATAGCGCAATCAATAAGAACATTTTTATCATTCGTATTAACTTTTTCCAAGAAAATCTTATCTCTTAATCTCCGCAAAAATCGTCTTCCGGCAGCTTTTCCTTGAAGTTCTGCAGCTTTTACCGCAATAGAAACATTATATAAGGATGGCAAGCTATTCGGTAATTTATCACAATTGACCGGATTATTAATACTTGTTGTTTTCTTGTTATCATTTGCCATCCGATGATATGAATGCCTTTGACGGTCCATAACATTGGAAGAAGAAATGACGTGACGAATGGTTAAATATTGGCGGTATTCAATCATAAGTTTTTTAATGATTGGTTCTATCCCCAAACATTCAGGGCATAGCGGATCAGTAAAAGAATACAATTCAATTGGTTTATATTGGTTTTCGGAATTAGTATGACATATATATTCACCTGATGATCCTTCACACATAGATTTTTTATTGTAGTGTTTCATGATCATCACCTCTCTACTCTAGCTGTTTTCATCCATTTGATTGACCATATTGTGTGCTGTTAGGGCCAACCTTTGGAAAATGGCTTCTCGCCAGTCTTTATTAAATTCAATTTCTTCCATGGCCTCTTTCATGCAGCTTACCCATGCCCGTTCCTGCTTTGGACCGATAGGAAAGCGTAAGTGTCTGGCTCGAAGCCTTGGGTGACCATGCTCCTCAGTATATAAAGGCGGGCCTCCAAGAAATTGAGTTAAAAACTGCGTTTGTTTTCGGGCGGTTTCTGTTAAGTCATCAGGAAAAATAGGTGCTAAATCCGGATGTTTAGCTACTCTAGCATAAAATGATGACACCAATTTTTCAATTGTTTCGGCTCCGCCGACTGCTTCATATGGTGACTGACTTTGATATTTCATCATTGTTCTCCATTACCTGTTATTTTATGAATTCTTAAAGGTTTTTATATACACTTCTAATTAAGTTGGTCAAAAGTATAAATAAAATTAGGTTATACTAATGCCAAAGTTAAGCTTCTATTTTATTTTAGCAAGTCATCATGATATTCGGCAAATATTCAACACCGGAGAATAGTTTTATTCGGTTTTTAGACAAAAATAAAAAAGCCTGTCATATATTAACAGGCTTTTCAAGTACATCATATTTCATGATAATATGTTGCCAGGACATTTTTAACATAATTTTGGGTTTCTTTAAATGGCGGAATGCCGCCGAATTTTTGGACATTTCCAGGTCCGGCATTATAAGCGGCTAAAGCAAGGGAAGGGTCGTTGTTAAATTGGTCAAGCAAATGGCGTAAATATTTGGCACCGCCTTCAATATTTTGTTTAGGATCATAAGGATCACTGACGCCAAGCGCTCTGGCTGTGTCCGGCATTAACTGCATAAGACCTTGTGCGCCCGCCGGACTTGTACAATATGTATTTCCGCCAGACTCATGTTTGATAACAGATTGAAGCAGCTTAGGATCAACATTGTATTTTTTAGCCGCTTCATTTATATAGGCATTTATACCATTGTGTTCTTTTGCAGAGGGGCGAAAGTGTTCATTTGTTGGCTGTATGCGCTTTACGTTTTCTGAATGGTTACTTTGGTTTGTTACTTTAGTTTCCGGCTTTAGAGGTGAAGGTTGGTTCAACTTATGCATTAATAATTCGTTAGGCTGATATGCCGGACTTAAATTTAAATTTTCGGATACAGACGCCATTAAGGCTGCCTCAAGCAACTCGGCAAACATATTTTGGGATGAAAGCTGCATGCAGTCATTTTCATTAGATTGCATACCACTTAATGTGTTAACCTGCATGAAGGGCTGTATCCATTGCAGATCATTGATCATTTTGTATCCTCCATACTTTTTTTAGTCTCAAAGAAACGCCTGATTTTGTTTTTCGTTTCCCGACTAGGAATATGAAATTGTGATAGAAGCTGATTGAAGATTTCCTTGCCTGATTTGGCATCGGTTGCTTCATATTCTAATTCATAGTCATCTTTATCAAAGTAGTAGCTATGATCAAGTACAAGTTCGCCATTTTTAAATGATATTTGTGCACGATCGGTTGTCAGTGAACCAAGGTATTGCAACTTAGTTTCTTTAATGCCTGAATGGGTTAAGATATTTTGAATATCCCCTTTAGGCAGTTGACCGGTTTCGATCATATTATTGGCTTCTGAATGGCTTAAATATTGATGCGTTTCCAATAGTCCTTCTTGATGGGGTTGTTTTAACGTTAAAACCTGTTTTTTGTTTTTCTCGCGGATTCTAAGGGCAGCGCCTTTTGATTTCAAATCAAACTTTTGTGTATCAAAATAATGATTGACTTGGCGAAGAAAAACGTTGTCGAGCTGAAAATGATCGCGAAGCTGCTCAAATTCAGTTTTTGTCAATATATTTTTAAATTCAATTTCGATTTCTTGATTCATCGTTACTATACACCAGCTTCAATTGGTAGTTTTAATAGAATTATGACATAATGGTAATGGAGTCACAACACTTGTTTTAAAAGGTTATTTTTAATTTTTGACTCTGAGTATTGAGTTAGTGATTAAATAAGGAAAGTATTTAATCTTAGGTGGTGGTTGCAAATGGATTGGGATTTATTTTTAACACCTTATAAGCAAGCGGTAGATGAATTGAAAATTAAATTGCGGGGATACCGTGAACAATATGAAAGGGTATCAGAGCATTCACCGATTGAGTTTGTTACGGGACGGGTCAAGCCGATACCGAGTATTTTAGATAAAGCGAGAAGAAAAAATATTCCTTTGAATCAGCTTCAAACACAAATGCAGGATCTTGCGGGTATCAGAGTGACATGCCAATTTGTCGAAGACATAAAAACTGTTATTGAATTAATAAGAAATCGAAGTGATATAACAGTTGTCGAAGAAAGAGATTACATAGCGGATAAAAAAGAAAGCGGCTACAGATCTTATCACCTTGTTGTCAATTATCCTGTTCATACAATCAGCGGTGAACAGATGACTTTAGTTGAAATTCAAGTGCGAACAATGGCTATGAACTTTTGGGCCACAATTGAGCATTCGTTAAATTATAAATATGAAGGACGTATTCCAAAAGAGATCAAGGATCGGCTGCAGCGCGCGGCTGAAGCGGCATTTCATCTGGATGGAGAAATGTCGCAAATCAGGGGAGAAATTCAGGAAGCACATCGGCATTTTATGGAGAAAAAAATTGATTAAAATAATAGAAAGAATAATGGGAAATAAAAAACAGGGTACTCCTTCGCCGACGCTTACTCAAAGAAGTATTGCCACTTCTCGTCGCAGCACGCAGTAAATTCGAGAAGCATTGCTTGTTGCTTTCGTTTTAAATATGAACTAAAAAATGGGATGATGTTATGAAATTTTCAATACGGTCAAAAGGTGATGAAACTTCAAATAAATTAAAGCACCAAATAAAACGTTATTTAAATGGTTTTAATCTTATCTATGATGAAGATGAACCCGATATTGTCATATCCGTCGGCGGTGATGGGACATTGCTGCATGCGTTTCATCAGTATGTTCATCGTTTAAATGATACGGCTTTTGTTGGTGTGCACACAGGCCATTTAGGTTTTTACGCCGACTGGACACCTGATGAAATTGAGAAGCTTGTGATACATCTTGCCAAAACACCCTTTCAAGTTGTTGAATACCCGCTGCTTGAAGTGACAATCAGGTTTAATCACGATGAGGAAGAGAAGCGCTATTTAGCTTTAAATGAATGTACTGTGAAAAATATGGAAGGGTCGTCTCTTGTTATTGACGTCGTTATAAAGGGTGAGAAGTTTGAAACATTTAGAGGCGATGGATTATGTATTTCAACACCATCGGGCAGTACAGCATACAATAAGGCGCTATCTGGAGCGATTATTCACCCCTCACTTTCGGCCATACAATTAGCAGAAATGGCATCGATTAATAACCGCGTATTCCGGACGGTCGGTTCGCCGTTAGTGCTTCCTCAGCACCATACATGTAATTTAAAGCCGGTTAATGATGTCAATTTCGACATTACAATTGACCATTTGTTCCTTATCCATAAAGATGTCAAATCGATACAGTGCCGGGTTGCCGATGAAAAAGTGCGGTTTGCCAGATTTCGCCCATTTCCGTTTTGGAAACGAGTAAAAGAATCGTTTATCATGGATTAAGAAAAACTTGTATTAAATTGAACTCGCCTTTTGGCGAGTTTAAAATTTTGAAAGGATTATTAAAGAATGAAGCAGCCTTTTTCAATTAAAGAAAAAATTGGCCCGGAGCATGATGGTGTATTGCTCAGGGATTACCTTTTAAAAGAGCAGCAATTGTCAAGAAGGGCTTTAAAAGCCATTAAGTTCAACGAAGGTTTTTTGTATGTAAATGACGAACCGAAAACTGTTCGTTATCAGTTGAAAGCAGGGGATATTGTTAAAATCATGTTTCCTCCGGAGGGTATTAGCCCGTCACTCCTTCCAGAGCCGATCCCGCTTAACATCATCTACGAGGACGAGCATGCACTTGTTATTAATAAGCCGCCTGATATCCCTGTCATTCCTTCACAAAAATATTCCACAGGGACAATTGCGAACGGTGTCCTATTTCATTTAGAGCAGCAAAATCTGGCTTATACGGTTCATACAGTGAACCGTTTGGACCGGGATACATCCGGTTTGCTCTTAATTGCTAAACACCGGCATGCCCATGACTTTTTTGTGAAAATGCAAAAAGAGCACCATATTCATCGCCGCTATTTGGCGGTTGTTCATGGCACTTTGGACAAAGATAACGACGTGATTGATGCGCCAATTGGCCGTAAAGAAGGAAGCATTATTGAGCGTTGTGTCCGGCCCGACGGCAAACCGGCCAGGACACATTACAAAATGATTAAAACTTTTTCTGACTTTACTTTAGTTGCAATTAGACTTGAAACGGGGCGGACACATCAAATCCGTGTTCATTTTTCTCATATCGGTCATCCGCTTTTAGGTGATGATTTATACGGCGGATCTACTGACAGAATACAACGGCAAGCTTTGCACAGCTTTGAATTGCGTTTTATTCATCCTTTTACCCATCAAGAACAATGTTTTCATGCCATGCCTCCAACCGATATTAGATCACTTGTTGGAGATATTAATCTCCAAAATCTTTAAATTTATCTTCCATCAAAGGCTGCTCTGATGGAACTGATACAGTCTCCATTTCCGGATAACGCAATGCGGTTAATTTCCCGCCGAAAACGCAGCCGGTGTCAATATTGACGGTATGGTTTTTCCATCTCGGTTCCTTTACCGGCGTGTGTCCATAGACCACCCACGTTTTACCTTTATAATGACGCGCCCAGTCAAGACGGATTGGGCGCCCCTGTTCATCAAAATCTCCTGTTGTGTCCCCATATAAGACGAATGATTTGATACGTTTATTGACATGTCCAATATCTTTTTCTCTAATACCGGCATGGGCAACTACGAGCTTGCCTTCGTCAAGCTGCAAATATAATGGCGCATCGTCATACATTGACATAAAATCATGATAGATTTTCCGTCTTTCCTTTTGATCTAAGGCCTCTAATTCAGCGACGGTCGTTTCCAACCCGTGCTTAACCTGAACAGGTCTTCCGAGCATATAACGATATAATTTATTACAATGGTTCCCAGGGACGTAAAGCGCTAATTGATTTTTGAAAAGCCTGTAGACGATTTCGATCGTTTTAACAGATTCCGGCCCCCTGTCAGTTAAATCCCCGACAAAAACTAATTGGCGATTTTCATCGTGAACATAAAGGCCATTTTCCTCGTAATAACCCAGTTTTTTAAATAATGTTTGCAGTTCACCGCAGCACCCGTGTATATCACCAATGATATCGTAAGCCATTTCATCCATCCTTAAATTTTATTCATTTATATTATAACGTGAGCAATAATTAAATAAACCTATTAAGATTGGAATGTTACTGCGCGTTGGAAAGCCCTAAAGCCAGGAAGCACCTGCCTAAAAATATGCCGCGGCTTTGCAACGGAAATTGGCGTACATCTTGAATAAGCGTCGGCGCAGCTAAGAGACCTAGACCTGAGGATTCATTCGTACAGAGAAGGAGAAGGGATGGAATATACCGAATGTTTAAATAAAAGGCTGTTCAAAAAAGAAATAGTCTCAATTATCATCGCAAAAGGGGACAATAGAAATGCCTATGAAAATTGGAAATCGGCCATTTTTTGAAAGGGTCGATCATGAGATGAAGGATTCGTTTATGCGCCAGGCGGTGTCTAAAGCTCAAGATAATATGCGGGTACAAAGGGATCAGGTAACAGTTCATGATAATGACTTGGGTGATTGGGAAGAATGGCGCAGGGCGGGTGAAGAGATACGGCAGCATACACTGGAAAATCTTGATTTTTATCTTCGCGAATTAAGTGACAATGTGGCAAAGCGGGGTGGACATGTCTTTTTTGCAAAAACTGCTGAAGATGCAAGACAGTATATTCGTGATGTTGCAAAAGAAAAAGAGGCGAAATACATTGTAAAATCAAAATCAATGGTTACGGAAGAAATTAATTTAAATGAGGCGCTTGAAGAGGCAGGATGTCAGGTACTCGAGACTGACTTGGGAGAATATATTTTGCAAATAGATGATAATGACCCGCCTTCTCATATCGTCGCTCCTTCTCTTCATAAGAATAAAGAGCAAATTCGTGATACATTTCGGGATAGAAAGGGATATCAAGGCTCGGAAAATCCGGAAGAAATCACTTCATTTGTCAGAGAGCTCCTAAGAAAAGAATTTCTAAAAGCGGATATAGGCATTACCGGGTGTAACTTTGCTGTTAGCGAATCAGGGACAGTGACGCTTGTTACAAATGAAGGCAATGCCAATATGGTGACGACACTGCCGAAGACGCAAATCAGCGTCATGGGAATGGAAAGAATAGTTCCTACCTGGGAAGATTTAGACGTTATTATTACATTATTGGCACGTGCCGCAACCGGACAGAAAATATCTACCTATTTCACAGCGTTAACACCTGGTGTTGAAAAGGAAAGTGTTGATGGACCAAAGGATTTTCATCTTGTTATTGTGGACGGCGGGCGCTCTAAAGCACTCGGTACTGAATTTCAATCAGCTTTGCATTGTCTCCGTTGTGCGGCCTGTGTGAATGTTTGTCCTGTTTACCGGCATATCGGCGGACATGCTTACGGTTCCATTTATCAAGGACCAATTGGTGCGGTGCTTTCCCCGATTCTGGGAGGGGATGATGAATATAGCGAATTGCCGTTTGCTTCAAGTCTTTGCGCCGCCTGCAGCGAAGTATGCCCTGTCAGAATTCCGCTGCATGAATTGCTAATTAAACACAGACAACGTATTTCAGCAGATCAAAGTAAAACAAAAACAAGTGAAAGGATTGCAATGAAAGGATTTGCGGTTGGCGCTAAATCACCATTTCTTTTCAAAACAATTTCAAAAGGTGCACCAATCGTTGCCAAGCCGCTGATTAAAAACGGTAAAATTTCAAAGGGTCCCGGGCCGATCAGATCTTGGACAGAGATTCGGGATTTTCCAGTGCCAGGTAAAGATAGCTTTCGGAAATGGTTTCGTGAACATAAAAAGAAGGGGAGCAGCCAATGAGCAAAGGAACAATTAAAAATCGTGATTCATTTTTGGAAAATATCGCTGAAAGGCTTGGCCGCAGTACACTGGAAACTGTTGACCGCTCGCCAAGGCAATATCATCCTGAGCGGCGGGTGTACCAAGGCTGCAATCATGATGATTTATTATCTATTTTTAAAAAGGCCAGTGCTTCAGTTCATACAGAAGTTTTTGAAACAGATGTATCTACGCTGAATAAAACGATACAAGATGTTGTTAATCATTTTGGGGGAGGTCCGGTTGTTACATGGGATGATCCCCGTTTTAAGGAATACGGAGTGAATCTGGATTCAAATGATATTCATGTGTGGGATCTGTCTCATGGTAAGGAAAATATTGATAAAGCGGAACAAGCCAATGTCGGGATAACTTTTAGTGATGTAACACTAGCTGAGTCCGGTACCGTCATACTTTTTAATGACAAATATAAAGCACGTGCTGTCAGTCTTTTACCGAGAAATTTTATTGCTATTGTACCAAAAAGCAGCATTGTTCCGCGAATGACTCAGGCGGCTTGCAGCATTCATGAAAGGATCAAAGCCGGGAAAGATATTGCAACATGCATCAACTTTATATCCGGTCCAAGCAACAGCGGCGATATTGAAATGAATTTAGTACAGGGCGTTCATGGACCGGTGAATGCATCTTATATTATTGTGATAGATCGATAGTATAAGATTGAGAGAATAATAAATGGCTGGTAAAAAGTTATCAAAACTTTTTACCAGCCATTTTTCAAGGGTAAGTATTTAATCAAACATATATTGTCTTGTTCTTGCTTGGATACTTAGCACTAATCCAATTGAAGCTAAGCTTGTTAACAGCGAACTTCCCCCGTAGCTAAGAAACGGCAGAGTAATACCGGTAATCGGCATCACTTGTATTGTCATGCCAATATTCTCGAAAACTTGAAAGGTAATCATACCGATAATGCCCGTACAAATGTAGCTGGCAAAAGAATCGTTCGTTGCAATTGCTGCATGTACAATACGGTAAATTAATAAGAAGAGCAATGTAACGACAATTGCCGCGCCTACAAAACCGAATGAACCGGCAATGGTAGCAAATATAAAGTCATTTTCACCTTCTGGCAAATAAATGCCGCTGGATTTTAAACCATGGCCATAAAGCTGCCCGGAGCCAATCGTATTCAAAGAGTTAATTAGTTGGTAACCTTGTTCATTAGAATAATCATACGGCCAAAGCCATCCATAGAAACGGTCAACTTGGTGCGATTCAAGTATAAAATGGATAAGATTTGGTGCATAGATAAAACAAACCGCAATTGCCCCAATACCTAAAATGACAAGTAAGAACAGTCCCAAAATAATTCTCCAGCTGATGCCAGAGACGATAACAACGCCGGCAACAATCGAGATCATAACCAATGCCGTACCTAAGTCGGGCTGTATTAAAATTAATAATAATGGTAGAGCAGAAACTAGGATAATTTTGCCAAGTAAAAGAAAATCCTCTCTTATAGACTTAGAAGTGTAAGTTTCGTTATGTTTCGTAACAACATGACCTAATGAAAGGATTAAAAATATTTTCATAAACTCAGAGGGTTGAATCTGACCAAGACCAGGAAATCTATACCAGCTCCATGCGCCATGTGAAGCGGTGGCAAATGGTACAGGAACGCCATGTGAGGCTGCAGTTAACCCTAATAGAAGGAGTAAGCCAAACCCATAAAGAAACCAGTGAATCAACCGGAGCCGCTCATAATCAAAAAGGGTAATTAAAAAAGCAACAACAGCACTTATTATGTACCAAAACACTTGCTGTTTTGTAAAATCCGTGCCTGGAGAACTTGGATCCGGGGGTGCGGCATGAATAGCTAACACACTGCAGCAAAATAACAAAAAGACAAGAAATATTAATGTATAATCTAGTCTTTGGAAAATCGAGTTATTATTATTATTCATAGTTAATCGATCCTTACTTTTTGTACTCGCACTTTATTTATCATATCTCAAAGTTACTCAGTTGAAAACAGTAGAAATTAAGATGACATATAATTTTTATTTTTAACCTTAAAATCATCCTTTTTATAAACTTGCACCTTTAATTAATTCGTTAAAAAATAATTTTTATGGGGAAGAATTTATTAAAAAGAAAGATAATCATGCATTATAAAAATAACATAAAATATATGCGCTTTTTACTTGAAAGTTTTAAATAAGTCGGTTAGATTATGTAAAAGCGAAAATTTGCTTCATCTAATTTAGAGGGAGGGGAAGCATGCACACTTCATCGATAACTTCTTTAATAGTCGTACTGGTTGCCGCGTTTTTTACACCAATTGTTTTAAATAGATTGAAGCTTAAAGCCATTCCGGTTGTAGTGGCCGAAATTGTTGCAGGACTAATTATCGGGAAAAGCGGATTTAACATTGTTCACCATGGTCCCTGGATTGATATCATGTCATCGTTTGGCTTTATCTTCTTAATGTTTCTCAGCGGTGTTGAGATTGACTTTTCTGTATTTGTTAATAGTAAAAAAAGGATATTGCTGCCAAATGGCAAGAAAGAGCCTAACCGTTTCGGGCTTTCTGTTTTTATTTTTGTTCTGGTCTTAATCCTGTCTTTTATTTTATCAGCTATTTTTGTATGGATGCACTTAACTAAAAATGTTTTCTTTTTAACTTTGGTTATTTCAACGATTTCCCTCGGGGTCGTTATGCCGACGCTGAAAGAAAATCAATTAATGAAATCAGGGATCGGACAAATCATTCTCCTTATTACAGTCATTGCAGATTTGGCAACAATGATTTTGCTTGCTGTGTTTGTTTCCTTTTATGACCCGTCCGGCGGCAGTACCTGGCTGTTGCTCATTCTCTTTGCTGCCGGTGCGATTCTTTATTTTATCGGCATGGGCTTTAAGCATATGTCGTTTCTGGAAACATTATCAAAAGGAACCGTGCAAATTGGTATCAGAGCTGTTTTTGCCTTAATTCTTTTGCTTGTAGGTGTTTCTGAAACGGTCGGGGCACAAAATATTCTTGGCGCATTTATTGCCGGGGTTTTAGTGTCATTGCTCTCACCGAATAAAGAAATGGTTCAGCAGTTGGATTCATTTGGTTACGGGTTTTTCATTCCGATTTTCTTCGTTATGACAGGTGTAGATCTTAACATTTGGGAATTGTTTAGTGATAAGTCTGTTTGGATATTAATACCGCTATTGTTTGTTGGATTGCTAATTTCAAAAATGATCCCGATCTTAATTTTGAGAAAGTGGTATGACTGGAAGACAGTTCTTGGTGCGGGCTTTTTATTAACATCAACATTGTCTTTAGTTGTTGCTGCAGCCAAAGTAGGTGTACAAATTCATGTTATCGATCAACAAATGTCGTCTACTTTGATATTGCTTTCCGTTGTCACCTGCTTAATCACGCCTGTAGCTTTCAAGAAAGTTTTTCCAAAGCGGGTATCCAAGACGCAAAAAAAACTGGTATTTGTTGGTGCTAACGAATTGACATTGCCGCTATCATTGGAAATGGACCCCGAACGTTTTAATACGAA
Source organism: Scopulibacillus cellulosilyticus (assembly GCF_042665295.1). NCBI lineage: Bacteria > Bacillati > Bacillota > Bacilli > Caryophanales > Sporolactobacillaceae > Scopulibacillus > Scopulibacillus cellulosilyticus. Next base: position 43,452 of record NZ_JBHTCO010000018.1, on the reverse strand, counting down.
AATGTATCATACAGAGCTTCAAAAACATGATGATAAAGATTCACACTTCGATGTTATTGAGCTTGCGAGCTATGATATAGATGTTTTAAAAGAGACAGATATTTTCAAGGCGGATACGCTTGTCATAACAACTGGCAATGAGGAAATGAATGATAAAATTGCAAGATACGCCAACGAAAATGGCAATATTGACCGTGTCATCGTAAGAATTGAGACACCGGAGCTTGCAGAAGATCTGCGTGAAATGGGCATCGAAGTCTTTTCTTCATACTTTTCGAGAAAAGCGATGCTTAAAGCAATTATTGAGTCGCCAAGCGTTGTTAACTTATTAACAACAAGCGAAAACGGCTTGTATCAAATTGAAGTACAGAATACAGAATACGCCGGCACAACGCTTAGGAAATTTCCTTTCTTTGGTGATACGATTATCGTCAGGATTTTCCGTGACGAAGAATCGATTGTCCCTCATGGAGACACCCGGCTTAGTATCGGCGACAAATTAATTGTCACCGGAGGAAAAGAACATGTTGACCAGCTTCGTGACATTTTAAGTTAAAAAAATCCGCGGCATTGCCCGCGGATTTTTTTTGATCGCTCATAAGAGGAAGAAAAAAAACGGATAAGACCATATAAAAAATTCTTCCATTTATCAATGATGTCCAGGTTTTCTTTATACTTTGTAGTCATGATATAATGAATAGTATCTTTATAAAAGAAGGAATTAGGAGGCCGAGACATGAATTTGTCATTGGAAGGACGTACGTATGTGGTCATGGGCGTTGCTAACAAACGCAGCATTGCCTGGGGAATTGCCCAAGCACTTGATAAGGCGGGTGCCAGATTAATTTTTACATATGCAAGAGAGCGCTCTGGCTCTAATATAAAAAAATTAGCAGAGACATTAGAAAATAAAAATAGTCTATTTTATCAATGTGATGTAGCAAGCGACGAAGACATTGAAAAAACTTTTTCAGCGATTAAAGAAGATGCAGGTGTTATCCATGGTCTTGCTCACTGTATCGCGTTTGCAAAAACTGAAGAATTAGGCGGCGAATTTATAAAAACGACGCGTGATGGTTTCTTACTCGCCCAAAATATCAGTGCTTATTCATTAACGGCAGTTGCTAAAGCGGCACGCGAATCAATGTCTGAAGGCGGCAGTATTATTACATTGACATATCTTGGCGGTGAACGCGTTGTACGGAACTATAACGTCATGGGCGCCGCTAAAGCATCTCTGGAGGCAAGTGTAAAATATTTAGCTAATGATCTTGGCAAAGACGGTATCCGTGTCAATGCTATCTCAGCGGGGCCAATTAAGACTGTATCCGCAAAAGGTATTTCCGACTTTAACAGTGTGATCAAAATGATTGAAGAAAAATCACCGTTGCGCCGACCTGTTGATCAGGAAGACGTCGGGAACACAGCACTGTTCCTAATGAGTGACCTTTCAAAAGGAATCACCGGGGAAAACTTACACGTTGACAGCGGTTATCATATTATAGGTATGTAACAAACACGCAAGATTTTCATCTTGCGTGTTCCTAATTGGAGAAGATAAAAAGTTTTAATACCTAGCTTTGCTTATACGGTTTCCAGGTTACTTTACCGCAAGTTGAGCAGCCGCTTCGGGGTTTTCTAGGTTCGATTAATGACTTTCTCCTTGCTATTCTTCTTTTCCGTTCCTGAATTTCCTCATACCGTCTTTGAATGTCCCGTTTTTTCATGTCCCTCACCTCTTTCTACAATAAAGAGAAAGCTATATAACAAAATCTATGTTTTATAATTATGTTTCATAATAAAGTATATTCGGTGATAAGATAAGCTGTGTTAATTATGGGTGTTTCTTTTTAAACGGGTTTATTTGGTGAGTTTCCCGGCTTTTTTTCTTAACAAAAGGATTAATGGGTTCGGGGTCATCTATATCATGTTCGTTCAGTTTTGGTTTAAATGGTTGAAAGGGATGACTTTCCAAAATTTCCTCCTCATGTATAATTGGTTTTTCTTCCGCAATACCCTCTTTTTCTTGATCAGCAATAGTATTTTGGAATTGATTTTCAACGATATCCGGTTCTGAAGGCACAGATGGCCAAAACTCCTTTAACATCTGACATTCCGCAAATTTTTTATTGATTTGATATAAAACATCCTTCACGAACTCTTGATAATCACTCATAGAAATATGTGAAATTGGTGAAAGAGGTTGGCTATGAGCGTATTGCAGCAAAATATATGCGATCCATTCTGCCGGGCGCTGCATATTGTTGTTACCGAGGATAATTGTTGTGTTCTTAACTTTAACTGGAAGCCAAATCTGTTTGAAAATAAGCCGGGAAACACTTGTTGGGTGATCGGTTAATGGTTTGAAATGATAAGTCTTATTTTCGGCTGCAATAGAAAATTCATGTTGCCCGTCCGAATGATATTGAATGTCAAAATCCAAAGGCTGATCCTTTTTATTAATAAGTGATAAACCCGTATGCTGTACATATTCTTCAATAGAATGAAATAGTGAAGGAGAATCAACATTAATGCGGATCATTTTATCGGAAAATAATGGCGCAACTTGATATTGATCATTTAAAGATAAACCCCAATATGGTAGAACCGATTTGAGCTTATAGATACTTCTATCAGTAAAATGACGTATGTCACCATTGATGTTCAATGGAATCATTGATGGATACCACCTTCTAATAAGGTTTAAAAAGTAAAATGGGCTGTGAGAAGTGTGCCAATATCTCGCTTATATCCATACTATGTAATGAACCAATCAACAATGATAGATGTTGAGGAGAAAGGAAGGTATGTATGGGTAACAGTCATAAACACAGGCATATTCCTAAGGCTTCAAACAGCTTGCAAGATGAATGCATACGTGTACCCAAAGTATACGATTGGGTTACTGATACACTGACAGTGACAAGAAATCTTATGTTTTCAAATAAGCAACTTGAGGAAATTGAAAATGCATTAGAGGATCCGGCAAGACGCCCGCTTCGTGTTGTTTGTAAAACGCCTAAAACACCGCCATTGTTCCCATTGACAAACAGCGATCCAAATTTATGTGAAGAAAAGGGCTTTTATTGTGAACAGGTCGGTGAAAAACGCAATGTAACCGTTCCAATTAACGGAGAATTTGTAGATGCACAACTTGTTGACCTTATATTTACCGCAGATGTCGGTCTTGAAGTTATTGATCGCAACGGACACATTGTCACAAAACTTAATACTGATGTATGCGCACTGGAATCCTTTGTATTATGCTATCCGGATGGCACAGATCTTCTTTGCAGGGTTTCTAAAATATTATGCCGTATGTCTTGCGGATCATTACTGCTAAACCGTCCGGCACCATCGTCTATTAAGGTGGAAGTAACATTCTGTGTGGATGTCCAAGTTGAAGCAGAAGTGAAACTTGAAGTGCTGGCAAAATTCTGCTCGCCAAGAAATAATGATATTGAAGCAACTGAAGATGTTGAGCTATGTCCTCCAATTGAATTTCCGAAACAATGCCCTGATATTTTCCCACGTCCTAACTGTGAATGCTCTGCAAGAGGGGAAGCAAGCGGCAGGACAGGAAGAGATGCAACTGAACAAGGAAGAGCAGGCATTGACGCTGATATTTGCCCAAATTGCAGCTTAGTTGACAGCATATTTGAGTTCACCTTTGACGATACAGACACATCGGACGGATTAAAGGATCTTAACTTCTTTGCCACGAGCTTTGATCAAGAGTCCCTGGAATGCAGCGAATGTGACGGCGGCTTGAAATTGATTGTCAGCGGTGAAGGCCGCACTAATAAAGGACATCGCCTTGATTTCAATTTAGCAATGGTTGACAGCAACTTTGGAAAGCAGTTCCAGGTGCAGTTGATTGAGGAAAGAACCGGAGAGATTGTCTTTGATACCGGCATCGTTGATGTGACTGAAGGCAACTTGAATATCGAGGACTGTGTAACTTTCAAAGACTTAAGAGTTAAGAAAACTGTTTAAAAGAGTGAGAGTTTTTTCTCACTCTTTTTCCTATATAAACAAGCAAGAATACCGTCCCTTATTCATATGATGGTAAAAGACCATTATACCTTTAGGGGGCGTTGTTTTTGGATGAACAAAAAGAGGCTCTAAGCTATGCACAATTAGTTAACCGGAAACAATATTATCAAGAGAAATCCCTAAAGTTAGAAAAGGATTTTATTTTTGCCAATGAAAGAATCAGCTCTTTAGAGAATCAGCTTAAGGAAGTTATATCTAAACGGAAGAAACGGGAAGAAAATGCAAAACAAACAGCTGAACAACTTAAGGAGTTAAAAGTATCTTATAAAAATCTTCAGGAAAAATATCAATCAGAAGTCAAAGAATATGAACATAAATTAGCTGCGTTAGAAGAGGAAGCTGAACAGCTTCGCAAGAATCAAAGAGATGACCGGTCGATTGATTATGAAACATATCAGCAAAGGGTCAGAAGCTATGAACAATTATTATCGGAAGTTCAGGAAGAAATTAATGAAAAAGATAAGGAACTCACGGTTTATAAAAGACGTTTAAACATTTTGGAGAAACGATTAAAGGCAGGTGGAGAACTCCAAGTTTCGATAAAGCCGGATCTAAATAAAAAGGAAACATTAGAAAAACCCCAAATAAAAGTAATGCCTTATATTGACTATGCATTAATTGTCGATAAAAGCCGCTGCCTGATTCGCGGTGATCTCATCATTGAAAATGTGGGTGAACAAACGTTAGGTACGCCAATGATATGTTTCCGATTTTATCCTGGAGATGCCGCAATTATTAAGGGAAGGATTATGAATGCGGCTGATACAGACTATAATAAGGACGATCAGCAATTACAATGGGTTTTTCTTGAAAGTGATTGGGCTGAGGAAGCAAAGGAAAGGGGCGAAATTTGGATTCATCCGTTATCATCCGTCAAGATTAACACGAATGAACTAGTAACTTTAAGTGATTTTCAAATTCCAATAGAAACCAAATATTATGACCATGTCTCTGTAGAGGTCTTTGTTTATTTTCAGGATAGTGATTATAAGGTTAAAAGCGTTAATCAAATATTAATCAATGTTTAAATTATAGGTTAGAAGTTTATTGTAGGCTTTGGTCCATACATTTCTACACTATTATGCATATAGTGTCATGAGACCATTTTCAGGAGGGATAACAATGTCTGAAGAGAAAAAGAAGCAGTCAAAAACGATTCATGTAGATACATTGCATATTAAAGCAAATGAGATAATTTTTCATCAAGAGCCTCAGGAAGGGGCTGGACCAAATGGCGAGGGTCCTATGCAAGGTCAGCAAGGTCCGGGTCAATTCCAACAAGGTCAACCGGGGATGCCTCAGCAATTTATGCCGCGGGACTTTTGGGGATTTCCAATTCGGCAGTTTCCAGGGCAACAACAGTTTCAGCCGCAGCAGCAAGAAGGTCAAAATGAGGAAGGAACGCAAGAAGGAGAAGAAAATCAAAATCAAAATCAAAACCAAAATGAAAACGAAAACCAAAATCCTCAAAATCAAGAAGGCGGCCAAAATCAGCCGCCGCAACAACCGGGGGGATGGTTCTAGAAAAGAGCAGCCTATTGGTTGCTCTTTTTTTAGATTCAAAAAAGTATCCAGGCAGCTTTGAAAAGTGATAGCTTTAGGTGCCAAGATAATGGCGTTTAAAAGTTTAGCTGTCACTAATATCGGGAAAAGTCTATAAAAAAGGAGTAAAAACCATTGGGATATCGTTTGCCTGTTGTGATACAAAATGATCGGATATATGTTCAAAGACCATACATGACTTCACGTCAATTAAAAATTCCGCCTGTTTATCGTGTAAATAATACTTTGAGGTATAAACGTCCCTTTAGTTCCCCAAAGTCTAATAATCTTTATGCAATTTTAACAGGGTGCGGGCAACACTTTGATCAATTCATTTAGTCTTTGCCGCCAATTTGTACAAATAACCCGTCCTCTTCACACCATTCAGCAAGCAGCACATCCCTGATTTTGTTAATGTTTCTGTTCTTCAATTCTGTCCTTAACCATTCTTGTGTTCTTCCTATTTGATCGAGATTTTTCTTAATGACTACGCCATCACTGATGACAACGGATGGAAGTGTTGCAGACTTAACCGGCATGTCAAGATCTTTTCTTTTAACATTATCGTACATTGGTTTTTTAATCACAGAAACCTTGCCGTTTGGTTCAAGAATGGCATATTCAACTTCCCTGAAAGAGAATACATTCTTTTCTCTTAACATCATTTGCAAACGGTTAAAGTCCAGTTTATTTTTCTTCATCTCTTTTCGGTTAATGACACCGTTACCTACTACGAGAGCGGGTTTGCTTTCAATGATACCGCGGCTGACATTAAATTTCAGCGTGATGAATTCAACGATAAATATCAAGATACCCCAAATGATAATGGCAAAAACAATCATTGGTAACTTTGCCTTCGGATCATAAATAGCGCCGCCGACGAAATCCCCTAATACGACAACTGCAACAAAATCAAACGGGGTTGCTTCTGCCATAGACGCTCTCCCCATTAACCTGGTCAGGATAAGCAGCCCCATAAAACCAACAATAAGTTCAATGGTTACAGAAAGATAAATATTCACGTGTCATCCTCCTCATTACCCTTTAATATGGGAAGAATGAACAATTTTTATGCGTAATGGCATTTGCAGTAAGGAAAGGGGGAATAAACAATTTCAAAAAGGGGGGGCTGTAGAGAAGCTGTTGCTGAAATAATAAAAGCAAGCCGCAGCTTGCTTTTAATTAGATTCTCTTTTTCATTTGTACGTGCGGAATGCCGGCATCCATAAATTCACCGGAAGTGACTTGATAGCCAATCCTTTTGTAAAATGGAACAGCATGTGTTTGGGCATTAAGAAGGAATTGATTGAATCCCCGTTCCTTGGAGGTTTCTTCAATTTTCTTCATAATGGCTTGACCGACTTTTTTACCGCGGTAAGCATTTAATACACAAATACGTTCGACTTTTACAGTCTGATCTTGAATTCTTATTCGTCCCGCTCCAGCGGGAGTGCCGCCATCGTAGGCGACAAAATGGATGGCATCTTCTTCGTACTGATCTATTTCTTCCTCTTCAGGAACGTTTTGCTCTTCAACGAAGACCTTATAACGGACAGCTAAGGCATCGTTAGATTGTTCCTTTGTTTCAGCAATCAATATATCCATTAATTTTTTTTACCTAAATGGAATGTTTCATAAACAGTCCATACACCGTTATCTAATTCATAGAGCAGCTGAAACCGGTCAACAAGTTCTTCGTGATTAAAGTCCTGCATTTTTAAAGATCCCAGAACATCATTATGCTCTTCATCAGAGAGCTCTTGTCCAATTGTAATATGCGGAACAAAACTATATTCTTCTGTATCTTCAATATCACATGTTCCAAGACGTTCGTGAAGAGCAGTCAGCTGATCTTTTGGTTCGATTTTTAGATAGACAACATTATTGACAGGGTTAAAAGAGCTAACCTTGTCCACTCTAATTTGAATAGGCTCAGATTCTTCTGCAACAGTCTTAATTTGATTAATAAGATCTGTTATTTTTGAATCATCGATTTCAAAAGGCGTTTTAAGCGTAATGTGCGGTGGAATCAAGGCGTAACGCGGATCATACCGCTTTCTGAGAGAATTTACTTTATCTTGAAGTTTTTTTGATGGGAAAATTGCAATACCGTATTTCATAATAATGATTCCTCCTTATTCAGACCATTTTGAATCTTGTATATAACTATTATAACAGTTTTTGATGCGTTTGTATAATGTATACCCTACTTGTCGGCTTTCTTAAACATTTTTTTCATAGCTGTGACGACATCGGGCTGCCATGACTTCCAGGTATGGCTGCCTTCCAGTTCATGATAATAATAATAAGCAAGAGGCTTAGCTTCAAAAATCTCATTAAGCTTACGGTTAGGTTCAAGGAAATCCTTAATCTCGCCTTTAGTGGTTTTGACGGCGGTTTCCTGTTTTCCTATTACATGATAAATTGAAAAACTTGTCATATCCGCTTCCTGAACGTGCTGAATAATGCGCTCATCAACATATGGGGAGTGCATAATAACATTAGAAAAGGTATGAGGATATTTTAATGCGGTTAATAATGATACTGTACCGCCAAGAGAATCGCCAATGAGTGTACGGCTGCCCGCTAAATCATCAATGGAAAATCTATTCTTCATATATGGTAAAAATTCATAAACAAGAAAATGGATATAGGCATTGTGCAGACTGCCGTCAGGATGATATTTTTCCCAGCGGACTTGAGGGTTTTCATAAGGAATGCCGGCAATAATAACATCCTCAATGTCCCTTTCGCTGATCAGTTTATCCGCAACTTTATTAATGCGGCCTAATTGGAAATAATCACGCCCGTCTTGAGCAATCACAAGCGGATATGTATATAAATCAGAGTAGTTATATGGGAGATACACCATAAAGGTGATGGATTGATTAAGATAGTTACTTTGAATTGTGTATTCTTCAATGGTTCCTCTTTGTTGTGCCATGCTGTTCCTCCATCAAATAATGAAAATAATCACTGTATTTACACTTATTTTAACATAAGTGATATAATAAAGTGAAACTTCCTTTACAATGACGATGATTTACAAAAATCATTGGTTATGGGAAGCGAAATGTGTTTAAAAATAATTCGAACAGGAAAATAAAAATGTATAAAGATCAATACACAAACAGTCAGTCAGAGGGGGAGTTAGATGAGGAAGGATAGAGTTCATAGCAGGGAAGTGGCTCATGCGGCGAGATCCCTCCTAAAAGAGAGAGGCGTTGAAATCAAGGATATTGCCGAAATTGTTTATGATATGCAGTCGCCTTACGCGCCGATGCTTTCACTGGATGCCTGTACAGAAAGTGTTGAAGCGGTCCTTGAAAAACGTGAAATGCAGCATGCACTTCTGGTAGGTGTCGAATTAGATAAATTAGCAGAGAAAGGTCTGCTTTCTGAACCTCTGCAATCGATAGTAGAACAGGATGAAGGATTATTTGGCGTTGACGAAACAATTGCTATCGGTGCGGTATTCGGCTACGGAAGTATAGCTGTGACAACTTACGGCTATCTTGATAAAGCCAAAAACGGCATTATTAAAAAGCTTGATAATAAAACCGGTCAAGGTGTCCATACATTTTTGGATGATCTTGTCGCAAGTATTGCCGCCAACGCGTCAAGCCGGCTTGCCCATCACATTCGTGATGAAGAAGAGAGTAAGACAACCTTGTTATTTGACCCTGAAGATCAAGAAGATATTAGTTAACTTATATCTGTAAATATTAATATATTTAAAAAATCCGGGGGTGTTTCCCCGGATTTTAAAATTTATTATTTAACCGAGAAGTCCCCTTCCTCAAGCTTTGCTAGGGGGGGGATGAATCGGATGCTTTTGGGCTTTTGCCATTTTGTACTTGCCTTTACTTTCTGTATAATCTATAATAATGTCAAGGTTTAGAACATGCGTTCCCTTTGGAGGCAAAAATGAAAAAGGCTTATTTTTCGAGGTTAGTCTTTCGTCTCTACCGTCTGGAAGAAAAGAAACAGAAATATAAAACTCACATACCCAGTTGCGTATTTGGTGGTAAAAAGTTGTTTAAGTCACAATTTACTAAGGAAGAATATCAACAAAACCACGAAAAATGGCAAGAAATCTTTCATCAAGCACGGACGAAACAAATGATGATCTCTGGCCGGAAGGATGCCAAATCTGGAAATTTTGTTTTCCAGTATAATATAGAGAATCGGGCATTGCACTTCACCTCCATGAGAGGTAAAGCTTTTACTATCCCGTTCGTTTTGTTCCCGTATGGACAAGAGATTGTCAACAACGTGATTTTAACCCAACAAACCTGTAAAAACAAAAAAGTCGATGGCAAACCGATCTCTTGGTCAATTGAGGATCACAGAGACTACTATATTATCAAATGTTTAGCAGAGGTTACTCCCAACCCATATGTTAATTTCAGTACCTCTGAAGGCGTTATCGGCGTGGATTGTAATGTTGACCACTTTGCTTGGGCTGACCTCACAAATGACGGCAACTACCTTGAAAGTGGAAAATTAAAGTTTTCTATCGAAGGTAAAACAAGCGGTCAAATAACAAAAATCATAGAAGCCAAAGCCATCGATTTAGTCGATATAGCGGTTCAAAAAAACAAGCCCATTGTTCTCGAAAATCTGGATACAACGCTATCGAAAACGGGTAATAGATATGCCAATAAGAAAGCGAACCGTTTAAAGAGTCTATTTGCCTATAAAAAGATGATCATTGCGGTCACAAGCCGTGCAGAAAAAATGGGTATCGATGTGATTCAAGTTAATCCGAAATATACGTCTGTCGCCGGAAAACTGAAATATATGCGCAAATTTGGTATATCTATTCATCAAGCTGCCGCATTTACTATCGGGAGACGCGGTCTCGGATACAAAGATAAACCGCCAAAGATCCTTCATCAATATATTATTCGTCATAACGTTCATCATTGGTGTCATTGGCACACGTTAAACAAAAAGCTAAACGTTCGAACGCATCTTTTTTACACACTTTTTAATGTCAATACCCCTCATCAAAGTATAAACTTATATAATCAAAGTCTTACAGAAAATGAACGTAAAAAATTATTTAAGGCATTAGCTTAAAAATAACTTATGAATAAATCAATCAAAGCACCATTGTACCAGTCTTTTACTCTAGTCACCGGAGCAGATGGCTATTCTAGGAGCTGGGCGCATTATAATGAGTGCTGTATGAAACCTCTATGCTTATTTGAGGATGGTGAACCTTCTTGTGCTTGCTTAGACAGGAGACTCAAGTTGGTCGTTCGCAAGGAATACGTCCGATAATAGGTATGGTTGAACCCTCTTGTTGAACGGAGGGAGTTCTAGGCGTTTTTAACTAGAATCTCCCACCTCAAGCTGGCCTAGGTGGGTAGTTCAATAATAAAGTGTTAAAAAAGTGTTGACAGTTCGACAAAATTCGTTTATATTTTATACATGGTCATCAACAAACACGATCCGTTAGCTCAGTTGGGAGAGCGCCACCTTGACAGGGTGGAGGTCACTGGTTCGAGCCCAGTACGGGTCACCATACATAAATCTGTTACCAACGCGGTTTCTCGCTATTATCGAGAGGTCGCGTTTTTTAATAGAAAATGCTTTTGGCACCAATTTGGCACCTTTAGTTTATAAAGTGATAATTAGACTTATTAATCCACCTTTCCGAATATGGATTGACTAAGTTGTATCGCGGCATTTTCTTGAAGGCCAGGAGTTACATGTGAGTAAGTATCAAGTGTTTGTCTTACAGAAGAATGGCCAGTCTTTCAGCAACTATTTTAGGATTAACACCTTGGATTAATAGAATAGTTGCATGTGTGTGCCTTAGATCGTAAAATCTTATATGTTTAATGCCATATTCATCGATAGCCTTTTTACGAAGTCGTTCCCAAATCCGATTGAAGTTTCCATAATTAATTGGTGTTCCATAACGTGTACAAATAACCAAATCATGTTCTTTATATTGGGACCTATATTTCATCTTCTCTTTAAGAATTGTTTTATGATGACTTTTTAGAAAACTAAGAAAACTAATAGTATGATCATCCAAAGCAATTGAGCGTTTCCTATTATTAGTTTTTGGTGGAGTGAATTTCTTTTTCCTATTTAGAACCTGTCGAACATGAATTGTTTTCTTATAAAGATCAATATCTTTCCATCTTAAACCTAATAGTCTACTCTGATTCATCCCTGTCATTAAAGCTAAATGGAAAGCGTAATAGAGTCGCTCTCCACGGGCAACACTAAGAAAATTTGAAACCTCTTCTTCAGTCCAGTAGTCCATCTCAGCTGATTCATGTTTTGGAGGTTTAACTTTTTCCGCGACATTCTGTTTTACTATATCCCTTTCATTAGTATATTCGAGTGCTGCTTTAATTATAGTATGTGTTTTTGCGATAGTTGAGTTTTCTAAATTTAATTTATCACTCATTTCGTTATATAATTCTTCAACATGCATTGATGTAAGTTTATCCAGACTAACGTTCCCTAATTTGGGTTTAATGTAATTTCTTCCACCATACGAAGAAATTATTGAACAAATGAAGCAACAAAACGTCCCTCAATCTCAATTTGTTGAGGGTGTTTGGTGGAGAAAATCCGGTTAATCCGGGCTTTTTTTATTTTTTCAAAGGGGGTGAACGGATGAGTACAGTTGGTTCAGCGAATATACAAATTACGGCTGATGATTCCCAGGCGAGAAAGACGGTTAAAGGGTTTTTTGGCTTTCTAAATGGCATAGGGACAGACCACAAGATGGTAAAGTTATTTGGGAATTCAAAAGGGAAATTAATAATGTATTGACCTATATTAAATTGAAAATCGATCACCGTCGTGGATGTGTGTCTTTATCTTTCCACAAAGATTGGTAAAAATACCTTTACATTCTAAAAGTAAACGTTAAACGTAATGGGGGAAAAATACAATGGAGGGCATTAAAATGTTAGAATCAACAAGGACTAAATATTGCGACAATTGCCGGTGTGATGTTGAAGCTAAGATAGTTGAGCGAAATTCAACCTATACTTTTAAAGGTGAAACTTTTGAAATAAACGAAAGGGTTTTAATATGTAGTTGTGGTGAAGAGTTATATGATGAAGTTTTAGATTCAGAGACCATGAAGATTCTTACCAGAATGTATGAAGAAAGAATTGGCCTTTCTCTAAAGGATATTAAAACTATACGTAACCAATATGGTTTATCTATGGAATTATTTGCACGTATTTTGGGATGGAGTAAATCCACTATCGTTCGCTATGAAACAGGAAAGTATATTCCCGATTCCTCCCATATGACTATTTTAAAACGATTAAAAGATCATCCAGAAGTGATAGATGAATATTACAAACTTAATAAACATAAATTTAATGAAAAAGAACAAGAAAAAATTAATAAGAAACTTTCAAATACTGATGAGATAAAAGTGGAAAAGAGTCTGGTTGACACCCTAAATGTAAACTATAAACTAAACGAGAAAACAATTGAATCCGGATATAGTTCATTCAATCTTAATAAATTAATAAATATGGTACTTTTTTTGCCGAAAAGGGTGTTCAAAAAAACAAATTGATGAAATTGCTATTTTATGCAGATTTCTTAAATTATAAACGCAATTTACTTTCTATGAGTGGAATTCCTTATGTTCGCCTTCCATATGGGCCTGTCCCTAAAGATCACGATTTACTTTTATCGACAATAGAGAAAAATAAAATGATTAATATTGATTATGAATTTATAAATGAATACACCATAATAAATATTAAATCTCTACAAAAATTTGACGATTCTTTATTCAGTAATGAAGAAATAAAAATACTACAAAATGTTCATGACTTTTTTAAAGATTATGGTTCTGTTTCTATAAGTGAATTCTCTCATGAAGAAGATGGGTGGAAAAACACTTTAGATAGACAGATTATTTCTTATGATTATGCCGAAACATTAAAAATAAATTAATCAAAAAGGGGGGATACCCCCCTTAAATTCTTTCTATAACCTCTTCAACATCATTTTTTGCCTATTGACTAACGTTGAAACCTCATATGCCTCATCTGATCTTTATGATTTGGAGTATATAAACTTTTCAGGTTTGTCACAATAAGGCGTGGTTTCATATCTGGTTATTCATAAAATAGATCACCCCCCAAGAACTTTTTCACTTTAATTTACCTTACAAAAAAGGCCAAATAACGACTTATTTTATATATAGAAAAGTCTTAGTGAAAGCGCTAGCTTTTATAAAATTTTATAGAGTTACACTAATAGATAAAAATCTCATGATGAATTGGTCAAGTCGCGGAGCGTTAGATTTTGTTAAAATTATCGCTCCTTCTTCTAATATAAAAAGTGACCTTGATCTTATCGCTCTTGGGGTTGATATTATCTCAATCTATCCAATAGTGAATATTGCGGATGAATTGAGCCACTTATGCGTAATTTTGAGCCACCGATTGCGGAAAAAAGAGCCACCATTTGCGGAGCAGAGAGCCACTAATAGTACAACCGCTTTTTATGAAATAGAGTCAGAGCCACAGCGGAGCTGCTTGTCATTGACTGTAACGCCCGATTCTTTGCATTTGCTGGAAAGGGTCGGGGCCCCGCCAGCAAATGCTTAGAACCGGATTGTCCGTGTTATCATACTTGAGCAGGTGTGCCTATTTGGCATTATTTATGACAGACCTGCGATTGTTTGTTCCTCAACACGGACAAAAGTTAAGTCAATGGTGGCGGACAATAGTATTTGCTCTAATTATGGCGAAACATTGGCGGTGGATCGTCTTTCCGCAATTACTGGCTCAGACATCCGCATATGGTGGCTCAAAACTCCGCACTGCTGGCTCAAACTGTCCGCAATACTTCAACAAAATATTGTCTTATTCAATAAAGAATATGGTTAAAGCAAAAGCATAACTTACCACCAATTGGGGCTCTAAGTCAGTCGTTAAATAGTGTAAATTTTATATAACCGAGAAAAAAGCCCAGATGATCCACCAATAGGAGAGATGAAAATTAAACGTAAAAAGGTAGGATCATACGTTAAATTAGATTATAATGAAGGCTTCAAGATCTCAATTTGGCAAAAATTTGCGTTAAAAGTTATGGCAAGTAGTAAATACAATCCATTGATGAATCCCAGCCTGTTAAAAAAGAAAAGTAGTTTACTTTCCCGTATCTTGGATACGGGAAATATTATTATAAAATGAAAACCATACGCTAGGCGTATGGTTCCGGAAAGCTTTCAGCGATGTAACAAAAAAAACCCCTCTAGTGAAAATAAATTTTGGTTCGCCAACCAGATTTATTTTACTAGGAGGGAGCTTATGTCATCTGACATAAACAGTTTAGCACATACTAAGTGGAATTGTAAGTATCACATTGTTTTTGCACCAAAATACAGAAGACAAGTCATATATGGAAAAATAAAAAAAGATGTAGGTATAATTTTAAGACAATTATGTGAAAGAAAAGGTGTAGAAATTATTGAAGCAGAAGCCTGTAAAGATCACATTCATAAGCATACCACCCAAGATAAGTGTGTCCTCCTTTGTGGGATATTTAAAAGGAAAAAGTAGTTTAATGATATTTGATCGCCATGCAAATTTAAAATATCGGTATGGGAACAGGAAATTTTGGTGTAAAGGTTTTTATGTTGATACAGTAGGAAGAAATAAGAAAGTAATTGAAGAATATATACGAAATCAAATACAAGATGATATAGTCGCAGAACAATTAAGTATGTTCGAATATATAGATCCATTTACTGGTGAAGAAGTAAAGCAGAGAAAAAAGAGAAAATAGGGAGACCCTTTTAGGGTTGCCGAAAAGTAGTGCGGTTGGCGAACTTTTCAGTGCCCTTTGAAGGGCTGGCCAGTAACATAGGCTTTCAGCCGCAGAGCAAACCACCCGTTTTCACGGGTGGTTTTGATTATAAGCATGGGAGGGATAATTATTAAACAGAAAGAAGATTTAATAAAAAGATACGCCGATCTATCAAAACTTATCCTAATGAAAAGCCAAGAAAGTGGGCCTTCATCATTCCGAAAATCCACGTTTGTCTCAGCAAATATTTACTGTAATGATCTAATGTAGGGAGTATTTTTTTATATGCCACCAACAAGGCAAGATTTTAAAACATTACATCATTTGAGTATAACAACAGATCGGAAAAATCCAAAAGTAAAGTTATCCTTAAAGTTGGCAAAGACGATTCTTTAAGCGTATACTCGGAAAATCGTAATGTTAATCGTGGAAATTATCAATAAAATGTCTTATCTTATAATTTCTGCTTAAGCATATTATGCGATCTTCATACTTATCTTCAAAACGTAATTTATTAGTGTATCAAAATAATGAGAAATCCTTACACAATAATCCTGAATATCAAGTTTAGGGTTTTTCAATCTTCTTATTGTTCCATTCTAAACAATCTGTTTTATATTCCTACTGACTTATTCAACAAGTTCTTTACTGTATTTACTTTTTTTTAACCAAAATTCATCTGGCAGCATTTTTTGTCCAAAGAAATGTTCCATTTCTGGAAGTATCCAACTATCAAGCATTTGTTGATCCCCTTTTTCTACCAGTCTGTTGACCAAGACATCATGCCAAATATAGTCCTCTAGTAAAAAAAGATGCACTAGATCATTAGTATAGAAAGCTTTTTCATTTTTCTCAGCTGCATGTCCGTATAAAAGTTCCCGACTATCCACGGAAAGAATAAACCACTTATTATTAGATAAGCTATTCATATAATCATTCTTTCGATGGCTATGCAAACCTTTTAAAGGTTTTTCTACATCAAATACTATGCCTCGGATACTACAATTTTGCCGCGCACTTTCTTGAAGAGATGGTAGGAGTTCTGTGTACATTGGATCCCACATTGAAAGTAAGATTTGCTTTGTGGCACTTTGGATTAATGATCTACAAAAAGATAGGATACCTTCTGTTCCCTTAACGGTAGAAATGTAGTTTTCGCGTTCTGGCTGCTGTTTTTCTATAGCCTTCAGTTTAGATTTTGCATTTTGATATGAAGTTTCCCATTTCTGCTTTTGTTGATCTAAAAAAGCATCAACGGGAAGTGCACAATAAGTTTTAGTACCATCTTTACCCTCTTCTGTCATAACCAATCCTTTATCTACAAGGGACTGTAAAATATCATAGATTCGTCCACGGGGAATCCCAGATAGTTTACTGATTTGATATCCAGTAGATGTACCAGAGCTTACTAAGGATGCAAAAGCC
Source organism: Scopulibacillus cellulosilyticus (assembly GCF_042665295.1). Taxonomy (NCBI): domain Bacteria; kingdom Bacillati; phylum Bacillota; class Bacilli; order Caryophanales; family Sporolactobacillaceae; genus Scopulibacillus; species Scopulibacillus cellulosilyticus. The sequence continues at coordinate 26,610 of NZ_JBHTCO010000018.1, read as the reverse complement.
TTAGCTTCATACTGAGTAAGTCCGAAGGTTTGTAATATTTTAATTAAATCCATTTACTAATACCTCCTTTTATTGATTGTAAAGCGTTTTCATAACATAAGCGTTTGAAATAAACATGAACTTCAATAGGGTTGTTCGCAAATTTATATTATCATGCCCCTTCTTATAATAGGTCAAAATTCGAGAGGAAGATAGAGGATTTATGCAACTTTGAATAATAAAAGTCATATAAGAATAACCCTAGTTATGTTTATTTAGTATATCAAGTTTAAGATAGTTCTACAAAAAAACTACTCTTATGAAATAAAGGAGTATAGATTTTTTAGAATCATTCGTATTAAAACAAAATTACCCTTGCATTATATTATAGTCACCATTATAATGGTGACGTACCCATTCAAATGGTTACTATGGGAATAAGGGGGTATTGATAATATTTGATAATTTTATATGTGTAAAAATGGTTAGATATTATAACCAATTAAGGAAATTAAATTTATTGAAAAGTTATTTGTTAACTCGCTAAATACTTAAATACGCTTGGAGGAATTTGGATGGAAACAGTAATGTTAAAACAACTTGATATGTTGGATATATTTGAAAAATATATAGGTAAATTAGGTATAGAGGATGCTGAGAGATGTAGTAATCGTTTGTATGCAATGCTTCCTGATAAAAATAATTTAAATAATAATGGAGTTTTTGTAGCTTATGGTGGAGGAAAAGACAGCTCATATATGATTGCCTTTGTTCGTTTAGTACAGATTATTATTTTTAAGAAACACGGTCATACCTTCCGATTACGTGTAGCCACTAATCGCCACACAGGTATGCCGAAAGCAGTTATGGAGAATATTGATTCTGTTTATAAAGCTCTTTCTCTATATGATGATCCGAACGTAGAAACGTTAATAATTGATGGTACTACGGTAAAGGAATTTGACAAAAACTTACCACTTCCCGCGGAAATCATAGAACAAAATAGAACAGATATTTTGATGACGGGTCATCGATGTAATGGTGATGCACGTCCAACGTTTTGTAATGCATGCAATTTGAGTATGGTTAATTCTTTTGGAGTCGCTTTATCGTATGGTGATGTCATAAATATAGTTATAACTGGGGATTCAAAAGAAGAACAAAAGGCATATGGCTTATGGATAAAGCGATTATTAAATAAGTTTGGATTAAAATATCCTAAGTATCGAGGGTTTAAATCATTTCTTAGCGCTGTTAATGAGATTTCAAAGTTTTATTTTAAAGATATTCATGGAAAAGAAAATCAATTAGAGATTGAAAAACGTCAGATTAAATATAAAGGTATTTCACAACCTCCAATGTTCTTTTCAATATATGAAGATACATCCTATAAGGCTGGGGATCATTGGGAACTGTTAGTTGATTATTTGGGATTTAAATTTGATGATTTAGCATTTAGTTTTACCGAATCAGATTGTGTTAATCCTGCCATCATGGCTCATTTAAGAGGATTAAAAGTGGAGTATTTATATGGCAGATCTTATAAAGAGGGGATTGAGGAGTATGTAGAATTTACTACGAAACTTATGAAACAAAAAGAGTTTCCTGAAGATTTAATCCAATTAGCCCAAAGCAGATATGGTAATTCTGAAAAAATAAAACAAATGAGAAAGAAAATTGGTCAATATACAGAAGAGGCTTTGGGGATTCGAGAAGAACAATTAATTTGCATGGTATTTGCTCCATTTGCAGGAGAAGGTGAAAATCTTGAAGTGTATTTACGTAACCGACAACCTTGGTTACTTCCACAAATTTGTGAAATACATAAGTTGTTAGCTAATCCTGAAGTAGAATTCTCTAATAAAAATCTTTTGATTTCGTACTTAGAGGATTTAAGCGGGCTTACTTTTGAACAGCTGCATACTTTGTATAAATTAGAATTGTCAACTTCTAATAGATTATCTCCTATTTCCACAATTTTAGAAGATGATATTCATAAAGAAGTTATTAAAACAAGGACCAAAGAAAATGGGCCGGTGGTAGAGGAGTTAATTTCCGGTCGCTAAAAAGTAGGGAGGAAGTATATGGACCAGCCAGTTTTTATACAAATAGGTGCAACAAGAGATGGACTAGATCCATATTTACAAGCTGCACGAAAAAATAATCTATTTACAGTATTAATTGAAACTCCTGATTATATTCGATTTCGTGAAACAATGGGGTATCCAGAATTTGATTATACAATCGCACTTTCTCATCCCACTAATTCAAATGATGTATTACAAGAACTAAAGCAATTTGGGGACAACATAAAATTAGTTTTAGCAGGTTTTGAACGATATACTCTTACATCTTATCATGTTGCTAAATATCTAAATTTACCTTATGCAATATCAGAGACATTTATGCCCCTTAATAAATTTGAACAGCATGAATTACTAAAAAATACTACTACAATACGGCAACCAATGTTTTTAATTAAATCAGTAAACCATTCGTCACTAATGTTAGATAAATTAACTTATCCATTAGTTGTTAAACCGGTTGATGGAGGGGGAGGTTTAGGAGTATTTTATGTTCAGTCTGCTCAGGAGGCTAAAATAGCTATTGAAGAAATTAGTAAGTTGACTAATTACGATGGGGAACATTTTCAAGGAATTATATTCGAAGAATTTATCCCCGGACAAGAATATTCTGTACAAGGCATGGTTTATGATGGGAATATACAAATCTTAACATGTTGTACTAAATTAAGTAGGCTTGAGAAATATGACCGAAATTCATATATACATGGATTTCGTGAAATTGGTCACATTGCCCAATCAGGGATTTCCGTAGATGGTGATGTTTACAAGTTTGTTAGCGAGGTCATTAAAGGATTTAAATATAAAAATGGGCCCTTTCATATTGACTTTATTCAAAATAGTGATCAATTCTATTTTATTGAGGCTGGATTTCGTCTTTCAGGTGGCCGTGTTGTATCTTTGGTTCAAACCGTAACTGGATTAAATTGGGGTCATTTGGTTGTTGATTTGTATTTAGGAGATTTAAAAATTAAGAATACATTATCAAACGGTGTTTATGGACAAATGAATGCTATGGCAGAAGATGAAATATTGAGAGCTAAAGAATTACAAGAGCAAGGGTACCCAGTAAAAATTGCTCGGCTTCCTAATAGACCATTGGAAGCAGAATCTCAACTAAAACATGCAAAAACATTGATGGCAGACCGTATACGTCATAAAACACCACTTGCTCAAATAAAGAGTTACTCTACATCAGTTACAAAGGTTATGTCTTTATTGATCCAATGTGTTCCTGATGTTTTACAAAATAAACTAATTAAGGAGGAAGTATAAATGGAAAAAACAATGTGGAGTGAAGTTATTTATAATTCAGGAGATACCCCACTGGGGCATCAACATATTTTTGATTTAGTCAACAACAAATGTTCAGGGATAGTTTTGAGAGGAGTTCTTGATTCTCAAAGTTTGTCACAATGTCAAGATGCAATTGATGAGTACCGGAATCGTGCCGAGACAAGTGAATATACAAATGGTAGTTTAACGACAATAGGTCCTTATTTAGCCCGTAATATTGAAACTCCTGATGTGTATTTTGATAGAGCCAACACTACAGATGAGTTATTTCCGAAAAAAGAATTTGATTTAAGAGCTCAGGTAAGAGAGACCCTTCAAAAGGTTTTTGATTTTGATTCAATTCGCGTTGCTAACGATAATGGATACTCTTATGCTCCTTGTGTTGTACGCCTTCATGGTGATGGTGTATCCAATCCGTTACATAATGATATGATTGCTCGTGATTGTAATCACACAACACTGTCTCTAAAAAAACTAGTTGCTCAACTAAGTTGTGTTGTGTGTATTCAAGAATGTGATTTTGGTGGAGAACTTATGCATTATCGAAAAGTTTGGAAACCAGAGGATGAACAATATAAAATCCCACGGGGACTTGGATACAATCATAAAGTAGTTGAGGATGTTGAATGTTGGAAATTTAAACCTGAAACTGGGGATGTATATCTTATTAACCCTACAAATTATCATTCTATCGAAAAAGTGGGTGGAACTGAGAGAAGAACATTAGGATTTTTTATTGGGTTTTATGAAGACAATTTAAAGAATCCTGTCGTATGGGGCTAACACTTATTAAATTTGGAGGGAGAAGCTTGTAATGGAGAAGACAACAAATACCGTATATTATAGGATTACGAGTTTACTCAACAAAAACAATATCCCATATAAGGAAATTAAACATCCTCCAGAGGGAGAAACAGTACGGGTCAGTCAGCTTCGTGGGAATGATTTGTCACAAGCTGCTAAGGCTATGGTAATACAACTTAAACTTAGTAAAAAAGAAAAACTATACTATTTAACTGTTATACCAGGTGATCGTCGATTAGATTTTGAGAAGATTCGAAATTTAAATAAAGCCCAAAAGGTAATGTTAGCTCCTAAAGAGAAAGCAGAAATTTTAACAGAATGTGAGATGGGAACAGTTCCGCCGTTTTCATTTAATAATGAATTACCATTATTAGTTGACCCATCTTTAAAAGAAAATAAAGAAATTATATTTAATGCAGGCCAATTAGACTGTTCTATTAAACTTGAAATAAGGCACTATCTTAATCTTACAAAACCTAAAATTGTAGAGATTACTTAATTCTGTACAAATATATTTAGGAAGGAGTTCGTTAATGACACTTAATTTAATGGATATATGGATTTTGATTGCAGGAGGATTACTAGCTGGTATAGTGGATACGATTATTGGTGGCGGAGGGCTTTTTAGCCTTCCAACACTTCTTCTTGTTGGATTACCACCTCAAGCAGCACTTGGAACTAATCAATTTGCTTTATCATTCGGTTCACTGGTAGGGACATATAAATTTTCTCAGAAAAGGTATATCAAGTGGTGGCCAGAAACTTTCATTTGTTTAATCGGTGCTTTACCAGGGACTATACTTGGTTGCATCACTGCCATTGCAATTCCTCCAGCTATTCTTCAAACGGTTGTAGTTTGCCTCTTAGTTATCATTGGCGTTGTAGTACTTTTGAAAAGAAACTTTGGGGATGAGCAAAGCCAGGATTGTTCATCAATTACTTTGACGAAAATAGTCTTAACTTTCTTCTTAGGAGTATTTATTGGATTTTATGAAGGGTTTTTTGGCCCAGGAACTGGAATTTTAATTACTTTTTCATTTGTTTTATGGCTTGGATTTAGTTTTCTTCAAGCAAGTGGTACAGCTAAAGCAGTTAGTTTGTTAGGTAATGTCACTGCTTTTATTACGTATGCTTTATTTGGGAATGTACACTGGATTTCAGGTCTGATATTAGCAGCTTCCGTAACTGTTGGTGCATATTTTGGAGTATTCTTTGCTCAAAGAGGTGGAAGTAAAGTTATTCGCCCTGTTATGTTAGGGGTGATCATCTTATTAATTGTTAATGTTTTAAAACCACTTTTTATTCACTCATAAAGATTATTAAGAAAAGAGGAGTTTTATGTGTAGATTGTTAGGATTAGTTACTAAAGGTCGGTCTAAAAAAATTGATGTTATAAATGAATCTATTAAGGACTTTAATGATTTATCTCATATACATTCAGATGGATGGGGGGTTGCTTGGTTTGAAGAGGATATGATTAAAAATAAAAAGGCACCTGAATGTGCAGTTAGTAGTCGTTTGTATTGTGATACTTTACACTCTATTAAATCTGATATATTGATGACACATCTTCGTAAGGCTGACCCAGGAATGCCGAACCTTTTACAAAATTCCCACCCTTTTGTTTATAAATCTATGGGGATTGCTTTTATGCATAATGGGTTAATTCATGACAAAGAAGAACTTCGCAGGCTAATTCCTGAATCGATTCAAAATTATATTAAGGGTGATACTGATAGTGAACTCTTTTTTTGGTATATTGTATCGATAGCCAAACTAGAAAAGTCGAATAGTTGGGAAGATATATTAAAAAGTGCGCTTGTTTCCCTTCATAAGCATATTAGTTTTTCTAGTCTTAATTGTTGTCTAATTACTAAGGAAGCATTGTATATGATTTGTGATTTTAATCCCGAATCTTCACAAGCGCTACAGAATCCCGGATATTACGAAATCTATTATTCTATAAGCCCAGAATCGGTAATAGTTTCTTCATCGGGATGGGATATACCAGGGAGAGTTTATCAATTAGGAAATAGAAAAATAATTACTATAAAACGGCACACATTAGAATATCATACCAGCGATTTATTAAATTCATTTTCCAAACATGTACAATACAGCAATTAGAATAACACTTTTAAATTTAGGAGAGGACGTAATGGATAAAAATAAAAAAATTGGTTTTATTGGTACAGGTGTAATGGGTAAAAGTATGGCAAGGAATTTGTTGACATCAGGATATTCGTTACTTATCTACAATCGAACAAAAGATAGTGCAAAAGAGTTAATTTCCCAAGGAGCTATTTGGAAAGATACAATTGTGGATTTAGCAGCACAATCGGATGTTATTATTACGATGGTAGGATTCCCAAAGGACGTTGAAGAGGTTTATTTTGGGGAAAATGGCATTCTTTCCAATGCTAAACCAGATACATATGTGATAGACATGACAACATCTACTCCATCCTTGGCACAACAAATATATGCATTAGCGAAAGAAAAAGATATTCATGCCCTTGATGCTCCGGTATCTGGAGGTGAAACTGGAGCAAAAGAGGCAAGATTAGCAATTATGGTTGGAGGGGATCAGGAAGACTTTGAAGCAATGAAACCTATTTTTGAAATATTGGGAAAAAATATTGTTTTACAAGGAAAACCCGGCGCAGGTCAACATACAAAAATGAGTAATCAAATTGCAATTGCTTCAAACATGATTGGTGTTTGTGAAGCGGTTATATATGCCAAAAAAGCGGGGCTTGACCCTAATAAGGTACTGAAAAGTATTGAGACAGGGGCAGCTGGAAGTTGGTCACTTAGCAATTTAGCACCACGGATGATTTCAGGTGACTTTTATCCAGGATTCTACATTAAACATTTTTTAAAAGATATGAAAATTGCGCTTGAAGAAGCAAAAGTAATTGGGTTAAAAACTCCGGGATTGAAACTCGCCAAGTCTTTATATGATGAATTAGAAGCCAGGGGAGAAGGGAATAATGGCACACAAGCATTGTATAAATTACTTATAGATTATTCTTAATTTCTAATGGGCTAAAGGAAAAATGTTTTATTAATTGATAAATAAAGGTTTAAAATGAAAATATCAAAAATGTTAGATTCTTGAAAATACTATCATCCTTTTAAAGTTAGTATGTCCAGGAAATTACTTAACTATAAAAGTGTTATGGTGTAAAACAGTACAGCCGGGGGATTTTACCTCACTTTTTAAAAGGGATAGTATTTTATTAACAGTTTAATTTTCTCAGGAGGAAAACAGCATGTATCAAACCTTAACACCAGTAAGAGAAACGCAAAGTTTAATTAAAGAAGTAAAAACATTTTTTGAGAATCAATTAGCAAATCGTCTGTCATTATCCTATGTATCTGCTCCATTATTTGTTACAAAAAAATCAGGTTTAAATGATCACTTAAATGGTATAGAACGTCCTATTGAATTCGATATTCTTCATACAGGTGAAGAGTTAGAAATTGTACACTCTCTTGCAAAATGGAAACGCCTTGCACTTCATAAATATGACTTTTCCGTTGGCGAGGGTTTATATACAAACATGAACGCTATTCGTCGTGATGAAAAATTAGACGCAATACATTCCATTTACGTGGATCAATGGGACTGGGAAAAGGTTATTAAAAAAGAATGGCGTTCGATAGATTATCTACAAGAGGAAGTATGTACAATTTATGGAATATTTAAAGATTTAGAACAGTACTTATATGATAAATATCCAATCTTCAACAAAAACTTACCGGAAGATATTTTCTTTATAACTGCACAGGAATTAGAGGATATGTACCCTACTTTAACACAAAAAGAACGTGAGAACACTATTACAAAAGAACATGGAGCGGTTTTTATAATTGGAATTGGTGACGTTTTACGTTCAGGTGAAAAGCACGATGGTCGTGCTTCAGATTATGATGATTGGAAATTAAACGGAGATATATTAGTATGGCATCCTAAACTGCAATCTGCATTTGAACTATCTTCAATGGGTATTCGAGTTGATAGTAAAGCACTTGATGAACAATTAACTAAAGCAAAAGAAAATTACAAGCGTGAATTAGATTTTCATAAAGGTATTTTAGAAGATCGTTTGCCGCTTACAATTGGTGGAGGGATTGGACAATCGAGGTTGTGTATGTATTTTTTACGTAAAAAACATATTGGTGAAGTTCAATCATCTGTATGGTCAGAAGAGATACGTCATCATTATAGTAAACAAAATATACATCTTTTATAAAATATAAAATAACAAAATAAGAATCCTACAATTATTTTTGTTTACGATTATAATGCATTTAACAATTTATGTATGAATTGAAAAAATGGGCATACTTCATTTCCTTATATAAACATAATGGGTGTGCCCTATTTCTTTTACATAGTGTTACACTCATTCCAACCGGTTTAATCCTTTTACAAAAAAGTGCTAATAAATTAGGAGAGTCAAAAGAACTTATATTATTAATCGCTACGCCAAAACATCTTAAGAACCTAGGGGGATTTTTTTCTGTTGTTGGCATAATGATTTTGGAGTAATTATTTTTTTCCTATAAATAGTTCCTTCATATAACAAAGTGAATTATAAATATATGCTTTTAAAAAGATGATGCCATTTTTGGTGCTGAAAAAAATATAAACTGATATTATCCAGTAATATTATTTAAAGTATAAATAGCGGCATTTAAAGATGAATGTGTTGTGAAGCTTATGATTGGAGTAACTAAGCATTTAGAAAAAAGTAATACCATAAGGGATTTATAATTACTTTGGTAGGCTTTTCACTTATTTCGATGTATCCAATAAGTTAATTTCAAATGAACCTATTGACCACATTTTGACCATAAAAGTGAATATACAGTCCATGATTACGGACAATGAAATGTACCAACCTTGACATGTTTTTACCATCAAGTGCCAAAGAATGTACCAATTATATATGACATCCGTTTACCACCTCATACCTTTGTATAATTAATGAGTACACCTACGGGTGTGACATTATTTATATGTAGGTATTTTTTTATGATTCATTATCGAAAGACATTGCGATTATACAGATATTGGAGTTATATGATAAAGGAATCAGTCTTAGGGGTTATTGCCGCAAGCACAGGTAACTCTCGTCAAAAAAGTAACAGAGGTTATCCATTTGGCCGAAAAAAGGGGTTAGCCTGTCCGTTAGAGGAGGAAATGACGGGCCAGTGGACTGAAGAGTTTCTCTTCTCCATCATGAATATGCGGCAGAGTGCCGATCAAAATATAGGATTCCGTATTCTTATCTCAGTTTTTTGCACCACTACAGTTAACACGCCAATAAGTATAAAGCTACCTTACGTATTCGGAGAAAACCGGGCCAAATCATGAAGTTGATTGGGCATGATCCACATCCTTCATCGTTGATAGAGATACCGGAGAGAAAGTAAAGGCATATGTTTTCGTTGCAACATTGCCGTGCAGTCAATCGTATGCGGAAGCAACCTTATCAATGGATTTGCATTCATGGATTATTGCCCACAACCGTGCGTATGAGTATTTTGGTGGCACTACACAAATTTTAGTGCCAGATAACCTTAAAGCATGACAAAGCATACCACACGTGAATTGATCTTAAATCCTACTTATAGGGAAATGGCAGACTATTACAATACTGTAGTTAAGCTAGCACGGGTTCGTACTTCTAAAGATAAGGCAAGTGTTGAAGGCTCTGTTAATATTATCTCTACATGGAACATTGCAGCTTTAAGAAATACACATTGCTTCAGTATCGATGACTTGAATGAAGAAGTTTGGATGAAATTAGCCGAATTCAATAAGCGCCCCTTCACTGGTAAAAAGGGCTGTCGCCTGTTGGCATTTGAGGAAGAGGACAAATTCGCACTTTCCCCTTTCCCAACCACACCTTATAAAATGTCTGATGAAAAACAGCGAAAGTACGTCCTTACTATCACATCTCTATTGAAAGCATGTTTTATTCTGTTCGATATGAATATATCAATCGACAAGTGAAACTTTCAGATGACCTCGTTAAAATCTTTTTCAAACATATGGCTTCTCATAAACGATTATATGGGAAATTTGGTCAGTTATCTACTATTCGTGTCATATGCCAAATAATCATAAATTATTTGTGGATCAAACACCATAAGCTGCGTTTGAATGGGTTGAAAGTATCGGGACATCAACCTTGAACGTCGTTCAATATATTCTAGATACTTCCCAAACAGAAAACAGGCGTTACAGTCCATATTTTCATTAAAAAAATCCGAGCGTCGTTATACAAAATATGAAATTGAACGTGCATCTATAATTTTATCCCGGCATTAGTTTGTTCATTTGTTTAATCACCTCACAAATATTATATGGAAAAATACGTTCATTTTATACTAGAAAGTCAAACAAACGTTCGATACCCAGTCACAGTTTGGTGTTGACATGGAGAGACTGCGGGATGTGATTTTACCGTAAATGTCAGCACTATTGGATTTTACAGGGCGTTCAAGCCTATCACATTCGTCACTCCATATAAAGCAGTGCTTTTATCTATTTACAATTTACAATTGCTTAGATATCAGATGCTACATTTCTTGATTGCCATAAACAGTATTAGAGAATATAACCTAATAAGGATTTTTAATTTTGAAGTTTACTTATAAAAATTCAATGATGATCAAGCTTTTTAAGCTATGAATATAATTTGTATGGAATAGAGTTCAACTTATTAAATGATCAAACAGGACAATATTTAATTTGTTCTATGAAATTAACTTATATAACAGGAAATTGAGTTCAGACGGGGTTATATAGTTAATTTTATTTGGGAATTCCTTTTCGGTGGAACAAACAGCAATTTTATATGAACTTAGAAAATTGTATAATTTGAAGTAATACGTATATGAATCTTTAATAATAAATAGCTTATCTAGGTCGATGGAAAAGGACTTTAGTGGGAGGGTAAGTCCTTTTCCTAAAGCCTTTACAAAACTCTCTTTTAAAGTCCAATAAGAGAATGTTAAATCCAACTGATTTTTAGGGTTTGATAAAGAAGTAATAGAATGATACTCTCTAGGTTGCAAAAAATAATCCAATAATGTTTTTTTTACAGGTTTAACTTTTTCTATATCAACCCCAATTTCTCCTTTTTTACTTAATGCCAAAATTAAATATTCATGACTATGAGATATATTGAATTGAAGACCCCCTTTTACAAGAAACGGTTTCCCATATTCATTTTTACCATAAATTTGTTCTCTATATTTTACTCCGACGTGTTTATAGACCATAGCTCGAGTTAATAAATCAGATACGATACATTGTAAACTTCTTATATTTTTATTTTTATATTGCAATATTTTCTTCTTTTCTTTAGATATAAGGTTAATAAATTTTGTGTCATTAAGGTAATTAAATTTCCTTAAATAAACTATATAAATATAAATAGCAATTCCTCCTTTTCTGTACTAGTTTATAAATTTTATTTTCGAATTCCCCCTAGAGGATATAAGTTTTGCGTTAATGCCATTTGGAATTGTTGCCATTGGATCGGTATGGCCAAAATCAGCATTTATAATGATTGGAAAATTAAAACCTTCCGTTGCTTTTATAATTATTTCACTAAGTGGATAATCATCTGAAAATCCTACGTTAGAGTGGAATCTTCCTATAACTAATCCAGTTATTTTATTATATACTTCTAAATGTCGAAATTGTGTTAGATAACGGTCAATTGATCCAGGAGTTTCTTCTGGATCATCCTCTAAAAATAAAATTTTATCCTTGAAATCAGGGAAATACTGGGTACCAGCTAATGATAACATCGCTCCCATATTTCCCGAAATTACCTTTCCTTCTGCTACACCTTCTTTGATAGTTAAGTAGCCTGGATTAATTTTATATTTTTTAGGTCTAATATCTTCTTTATCCCATAGCAAAAACTCTTCAGTCCATCTGCTACTTGGCAACAATTTACCATTTAAATCACCGGAGCAAATCATTTTATTAAACCAATAAAATGTAAATGGATCTATACCACCATACTCACCAAATTGAGGCAATAAGGATGGTCCCATATATGTAGTTAAACCTGTTTTAGTATTTATAGCTAATAATAAAGACGTGAAGTCACTATAACCTAAAATTATTTTAGGGTTTTCTACTATTTGTTGAAAATCTATATGTTCAATTAATTGGTTTGAATTATAACCTCCAATGGTAGAAATGATCATTTTTACCTTGGGGTCTTTTACCATTTGATTAAAGTCAAATGCTCTTTCTTTTACACTACCAGCTAAGTGACCAAGTTTATTTAATGCATTCTTTCCAATCTTAATATTGAATCCTAATCTTTGTAGTTCTTTAACCGATCTTTTAAACCTAATGGGACAGTATGCAGCAACTGGCGAAGAAGGTGAAATAATCCCAATTGTGTCCCCATGTTCCAATTTATTTGGCAATACTATAATATTCCTCCTTGGCTGAAAATTCGGCATAAATATATAATTTTCACTTCCAATTTTAATCCAATTATAGTATAATCTAAAAATGTCAGAAGTAAAAGACAATAGTAAATTTTATAGGAAGTGCAAATATGGATATTATATATTGTGAAGGTACTTTAAATGATATTGAACATATTTATAATATTAAATTTTTGGTAAATATGAATATGGATTCCCTCCTGAGATAATAAAAAATGAGCTTATTAGTTATAAGCGAAATTTGATCTATGAATAACTTATGATTATCAGGCATATGGTCACGAACAGTGGATAACTGACCAAATTTACCATATAATCGTTTATAGGAAGCCACCCTCATATGATTAAAAAAGATTTCAACGAGGTCATCGAAAGTTTCACTTCGACTTGTCGATTGATATATTCATAGGGAACAGAATAAAACATGCTCTCGACAGAGATGTGATAGTCGGGACGGACTTTCGCTGTTTTCCATTCAGACATTTTGTAAGGTGTGGTTGGGAGAGGGGAAAGTGCGAATTTCTCCTCTTCCTCAAATGCCGACAGGCGATATCCTTTTTTACGAGTGAAGGGGCGCTGATTGAATTCGGCTAATTTCATCCAAACTTCTTTATTCAATTCATCGATACTAAAGCAATGTGTATTTCTTAAGGCGGCAATGATCCATGTAGAGATAACATTAACAGACCCTTCAACACTTGCCTTATCTTTTGGAGTACGGACTCGCGCAGGCATCACAACGGTGTTGTAGTAGTCTGCCATTTCTCGGTAGGTAGGATTTAAGACTAACTCACGTGCGGTATGTTTTGTCACGCTTGTTTTAAGGTTGTCTGGCACTATAATTTGTGTCGTGCCACCGAAATACTCATACGCATGGTTGTGAGCCGTAATCCATGAATGTAAATCCATCGATAAGGTAGCTTCCGCATAAGATAATTGACTACACGGCAGGGTCGCAACGAAGACATACGCCTTTAACTTTTCTCCGGTATCTTTGTCAATGATAGAGGCTGTGGAGCCTGCCAATCGACTTCCATGATTTCGCCAGGTTTTCTGCGAATGCGCAAGGTAGCTTTGTACTTATCTGCGTATCTGCTGTAATGACGCAAAAAGCTACGATACGAGTACGGAATCTTTTGATTCGCTCGGCACTCAGCTTCATATTCATGATGAAGAAGCGAAAGGGTCACATTGGGCTTGGCCAACTCTTCATGAATATAATCAAAGTTTAAGGGTTGTCGTCCGGAAGCTTCCAAAGCCTTCTCGAGGAAGAGAAATTCCTCAATCCATTTGTCCGTCATTTCTTCTTCCAACGGACAGACTAATCCCTTCTTTCCGGCCAAAGCGATGACCTCTGTTACTTTTTGACGATAGTGACCAGTACTTGCGGCAATGCCCCCCCTCATCGTGTAATTCCAATATCTTTCGATAATGAATCATACAAAAAAATACCTCCTACATAAAAATGTCACACCCATAGGTGTGCACATTAATTATATAGAAGGTAAAGTGGTAAATAGCTTGTCATTTACTGGTACATTCTTTGTCATTCGGTGGTAAGAACTATGTCAGGGGTGGTACATTTCATTGGCCGTAATCATGTGGGCGGATAGTTACTCATTTGATCATTTCTCACAGCTAAAAAGTCGAGAATTCTTTGGCACAAAAATGGCACGTACTTTAAAAATAAATATATAAGTATACGAGAAGGCACCATTGGAAAGTCGGTTTTATTGGTTTTTTATATGTCAAATGAATAATAAAAAATAAGGATAAATCTTTTATACGACCTTGACAGGGTGGAGGTCACTGGTTCGAGCCCAGTACGGGTCACCATACATAAATCTGTTACCAACGCGGTTTCTCGCTATTATCGAGAGGTCGCGTTTTTTAATTATGTCGGCTGCCGCCTTCATTCCACACTTTGGTACCAGATATCGATAGTTCATTTACAAACAGATTCACAGAAACAGATCAATATTATCCTAGAGGAATTTATTGAAACCTTAATTCCTTATCTGTTTCATTCCTTGAATTAAAGGATTAATCTTGAAATAAAATGACTGACTATTTTATAAATAAAAACTATTGTGTAAAAATGAACACCTTGGTATAATGAAAAAAACAAGTGGTTTGGGATAAAAGTCTCAAAATGGTTTAGTGTTGGAGGATGGATCGTGAAAAATGTAACGCTTGATATTGTTCTAGCTGAAAAGATTAAAGCATATATAGCAACACATCAATTAAAAGAAAATGAAAGAATTCCATCCAATCGAGATTTGGCAAAGATATTTAATGTACAGCGGATGACGGTGACGATGGCACTTAATCGTCTTGTAAATGAAGGGATTATCTTTTCTGTTCCGAGAAAAGGGTACTTCGTTTCGGAGAAGAAGATTATCCGCGACCTCGTGAAATTTGAATCCTTTTCGGAAATGATGAAAAGTAAAGGATTGAAGGTGGTAACAAAATTGATGAGTATTGAAATTCAGAAAGGGGATAAGATCGCTTCAGCTGCATTGGGTATTTCAGAGGAAACAAACATTTATAAAATTAGGCGATTAAGAATTATTTCTGATCACCCCTTTACGTTGGAAACCTCCTATATACCGGAAAAATATGTGAAGGGTATCGAGAATCACGACCTAGAGGGTCAGTCCTTATATAAATTGCTTGAAAGGATTTATGGAATAGTCCTCTGCGGAGCCACACAAGAGATTTCCATGGTAACACCCGTAAAGGAAGATCGATTGCTTTTGGATGTATCGGAAGGAGAAGAACTCCTTTTGTTAAGAAGTGTAGCAAATGACAAAAATGGCAAAAAAATTGAGTACAGCGAATCTTTAACCCGTGGTGACCGATGCTTATTCAGGAATGTCCTAACAAGGAAAGAAGTTTAGCGGGTTTATTACGACAGGCCGCTACTGTAATGACTTTTACTAGGAAAGTCAGAAGAAATATGAAGGCGGAAGTGCTCAGGGGGAGGTGATCTGTTATTGCAGCTTTATGTAGGGGTTTTCATAGAGGTGGAAAGTGTCAAGCAATCATTGGTAATGGGACAGATCTCGGTGGCAAGACGATCCAATATTCCGGAGCATAGTAAAGTGGGGGAGCTAAATGGAAGACCATATACCTAATTATATTCGACTGATGGAACGAATTAAGCAAAAGATTGAAGATGGGGATTACAATACTGGGGATAAAATTCCCTCAGAGAGAGAAATAGCAGCGAATTACGGTATTAATAGAATGGCTGTAAAAAATGCCGTAGGCAAATTGGCGAAGGAAGGCTATTTGAAGTCGATTCAAGGTAAGGGAACCTTTGTTGTCAAAACGATGAAACGAAACCTCGAAACCCTTACCGGTTTAAGTGTATCTATTAAAGACAATGGTTTGGTTCCTTCTTCTAAGGTAATCACAAAGGGGATTGTTGAAGGTTTTACAGAAATGAACGAAAAGTTAGGGTTGGGCAAAGAAGATAAATTGTACAGGCTTTTACATCTCCGTCTGGCAAACGGCCTTCCGATTGCTTTGGAAGATACTTACATTCCGTTTGATTTATTCCCTGATATTGAACAGCAAAACTTTGAAATTGTTTCGTTGTTTGAATATATGGAAAATCGCGGATTCACGATTACCGATTCCCCTCAATATTTGACCATTGAAAAGCTCAATGAGAGGGAAAGTAAATACTTGGAAGTTAAACCTAATAAATCAGTATTAGTCTTTATATATATACACAAGGATGTAAATGGAAGAACTGTGGAATATACAAAGTCTTATACATTGGGAGAGAACACGAAATTTGAGGTAAGACTTATATAGTTAAATCTTTGAAAATAAGGAGTCAAGAACATGAATTTAACAATGGATCGCATTGCGGTAATGAGTGTTCAATATGTACAGTATTCATTTGAGTACTTCCTGGACTCCATGGAAATGTGCGGGGTTAAGAATATTGAACTTTGGACAGGTGCTCCCCATTTTTGTGACGAAGATTACACAAACTTTATAGAGGCAAGAAAACGCATAAAGATCATGAAAAATCAAATGGACCAAATAGGAATGAAGGTTATTTGCGTAACCCCCGAACAATTGAATTATCCGATTAATCTTGCGGCCCATAACGATGTCCTGCGAAGAAGAAGCATCGACTATTTTATCAGACAAATGGAATATGCTTTAGAATTCGGAACCCGTCAATTATTCATCACTTCCGGGGTAGGGTTAAGAGATAAGCCAAAAGAAGAAAGTTGGAAATATTCCCGTGAATCATTGAAAGTCCTGTCGGAACACGCAGAAAAACTGGGTGTCAGACTCATTATGGAGCAATTGCAACCTTATGAATCAAATTTAATTTCTACTTGCAGTGACATGGTTCGTATGATACAAGAGGTCGATTCACCTTCTTTGCAATGCTGCATTGATGTCGTTGCAATGGCTGTTGTTAACGAAAAACTAGAAGATTTCTTTGATCAGCTTCCCGGACGTATTCAACATATTCATCTGGCAGACGGAACTCCATCAGGTCATTACGTTTTAGGTGATGGGAACTTGCCTTTAACGGAATATATGAAAACGCTTCAAAAAAATCAGTATGAAGGTTATATCACACTGGAAATTAATGATTCTATTTATTTAACCGACCCTCATCCAGCCCTAAAAAGGTCAACAGATTATTTGAAAAAATACTTTCCTCTTTTATGATGCTATTTTCTTTACATATGAAAGGAGGCGAGTAAATGCGCGTTGCAGCGATAGGGGATAATTGTTTTGATATTTATCCGAAAATTGGGAGGAATTATCCGACGGGAAATGCGGTAGACTTTGCCGTACATATGCAAAGACTTGGGATTCCAGCTTCTATAATATCTTATACCGGTAATGACCGGTATGGAAAATTGATGGCGGATAGCTTACGTTTCGAAGGTGTTGATATTAGTCACCTTCACATTGTAAAAGGTCGTACAGCACTAACCTATATGGACATGAATGGAACAGATCGGATTCACGGTGAGTATTTAGAAGGCGTTTTGGAAAATATGATTTTTACTGATGAGGATATTGGTTTTGCCGGCAAACACGATCTGGTGCATACCGCCTTATGGGGAAAAGCAGAGCATTCTCTTAAAAAGATAAAATCGCAAGGAGCGAAGATTTCGTTCGATTACGCAACAAAACTGAACAATACACTTCTTGAAAAAACGTTACCCTATGTGGATTATGCCTTTTTTTCCTGCACAGAATCCCGGTCCGCGCCTATTGAAGAATATTTAATTGATACGGTTCGAGAGGGACCTCAGTTAGCTGTAGCTACCTTTGGTAGTGAAGGCAGTCTTGCATTTGACGGGAGGGAATTCTTTGAGTTTGGGGTTTTTGAAGGGAAAGTTGTGAATACTGTGGGGGCGGGCGATTCCTTTATAGCAGGATTTATGTATGGAATTTTAAATGATTATCCAATAGGAAAATGTTTGGAGAATGGTGCACGAATTGCCTCAAACGTAATCGGTTTATTTGAACCGTGGTAAAGCGGTTAAAGTCTTGAGATTATGAAACTAAGTATGGAAAAAGCTAAGGTTTTACTTTTAAAGGAGGTTTTTTGATGCCTTCAATGACGATAGATATTCATACGCACCCGGTTTTCTTTGAACCCATTTCCGAAAACCAAGAAGAGTTGGAATTCAGAAGGGAAATATTAGGGCTTTACAAGCATGGAAAGGCACCGCTTCAACATATTTTTAATCAGATGAAGTGCGCCGGATTAGATAAAATTATTCTTTTGCCACTAGATTTAACAAGCTTACATGAAGGAGCCGTTGTATCAAACGAACAAATAAGAAAGCTCGTAGATTTATCTCCAGATAAATTTATTGGTTTTGCCAGTATTGATCCATACAGAGAAGACGCACTTGAAGTACTGGAATATGCTTTTACGGAACTAAAATTATCGGGTCTTAAACTGCATCCATCCAGACAACAATTCTATCCTTATGAAGCTTTTCTTAAACCCATATATGAAATGTGTATCAACCATAAAAAGCCAATCATGTTCCATGCAGGAATATCGTGGGGAAGAGAGGCTCTTTCAAAATATGCACGTCCCATTTTATTTGAAGAAGTAGCATCAAGATATCCGAAGCTTAAAATTTGTCTGGCTCATTTTGGCTGGCCGTGGGTGAAAGAAACAGCTGCATTATTATTAAAATACACGAATGTTTATGCGGATACGGCCCTATTGTATTTTGACTCAGCAAAGGAATTCTATAAGCATGTCTTCACAAAGGAATTGGAAATGACATGGATTGATAGAAGTTTGCGGCATCAAGTCATGTTTGGCTCCAATAACCCGCGATTTGAGCAAATTAGAATGCTGGACGCTCTTGGAAAAATAGGATTTCGGGATTCAACCTTGGAACTGATTCGTGGAAAAAATGCACTTGAATTTTTGGGAATGGAGGGAGATTGAATGGTTTCACACCAAAGATTCACCATTCTAACCGATCAATATCTTCAGCAGATCCGAATAACAGAAGAAGTGCGAAAAGCCGTAATTAGTTCAGGTGTTGTAAATGGCACTGTTGCAGTTATCACAATGCATACAACAACGGGCATAACAGTAAATGAAGATCTGGAATGTCTTGAAAGCGACATTGAAAGTGCGTTAGAAAGGCTGGTTCCGGAAGACATTCCTTATTCTCACGCAAGAATGCTCCATTCCTATGGAAGCACAGCAGGAAATCCAACGGGTCACATCAAATCAATGCTTGTTGGAAATCACTGTCTGTTCCCGGTTATGGATGGGAAGGTTGTCCTGGGAGGGGCACAAGATATATTTTTCTGTGAATTTGATGGTCCTTCTCAAAGGACCTACCATATCACGGTAATGGGTGAATAATAGAGTGTAAAAAATTTCAGAGCCCTGACTTTTAGGAGTCTTAACATAAAAAATTATTGATTCCCTAAATAGCGTAGCGTTTTGTTTCGATAAAAAATGAAATGTCGTTTCAATAATTGAAACCATACAATGATGGTTTAATTTGAGAGGGAAAAAGAGTGAAGAAGTGTACGCAACTTTATTAGTGAAGTAGAGTAAAAGGCTGTTATTTTCGTGATTCCTTTTAATTGCAAAATGCCATATGATGGTGACTTTCCGCTTTTTCCGGCATTGGCTTTTTATACAGAATGTTTCAAAGGAGGGGATGGGAAACGCTAACTTTTCCATAGAGGAGGCTTCCCGCCTGCTAGCTTATAGAAAAATGTTCATTCTTATTTATCGAAAATTGCCAACTGCAGTCTAGCATTTACAAGACTAAAAGGAGGTGAAAAATGAGATTTTCATGGAATATTTTTACTAAAAATATTTAATTTTAAAAATTGACAATAATTATAAGGAGGCGTTTTAAATGAAGGTTGCTGTATTGGGTTCCGGATTAATGGGCAAGGAAGTAGCGCGAGATTTAGTGAACAGTCCAAATGTTAACGAAATTGTTTTGGCCGATGTTGATATCAGCAAGGCAGAAAATGTATGCAAACAACTGGACAGTTTTAAATTACGTGCGTCCTATATAGATGCCTCAAATGAAGATCAGTTGGGTCATTTCATGAAAGGTTTTGATATTATTATCAATGCCCTGTATCTCACCTTTAGTGAGTTTGTTGCTAAAACTGCAATAAAGGTCGGTGTAAACCTGGTTGATTTGGGCTGCTCAAATATAGAGAATACATTAGCGCTTGATGCGGAAGCCAAAAAGGCCGGCATTACCTACATCTCTGAACTTGGCGTTGCACCTGGCATGATCAATATTTTGTCAGGCTACGGTGCCGGTAAACTAGATAAGGTGGAATCCATTGAATTAGCTGTTGGAGGGATACCGATTAGGCCTGAGCCTCCTTTTGAATATAATCAGGTTTTTACAATGAGGGGGGTCTTTCAGGAATATACAAAACCTTCTTTAATCATTCGCGATGGTAAGAAACAGCAGGTTCCTTCGCTATCCGGCGTGGAAAAGATTTATTTTGAGCGATTCGGCCCGCTCGAAGCCTTTTATACTCCTGGAACTTCTACATTGTCTTACACCTTTCCGGATGTAAAGTATTTGGGCTATAAAACCATTCGTTATCCAGGGCATGCGGAAAAGTTCAGGTTACTGGTTGATCTGAATTTAACTCGTGAGGACTATGAAATTGAGCTTAAAGGGCAGAAGATTAAGCCGTGTGATGTGCTGTTAAAGGTATTAGAACCCATCGTAGACCTTCGTGACAAGGAAGATGTAGTGTTGGCCAGAGTGCGTGTGGGGGGCGTTTTGAATAATCACGAGGCTGCTTGTGAATATGAAATGGTTACAACCTATGATCGTGAAAATAAGGTGACGGCCATGGCACGCTCAACTGCGTATAGCATTTCAGTTGTTGCCCAAATGATTGGTAGCGGTTTGGTTGATCAAACAGGTGTCTTTGCACCGGAGAAAATAGTGCCTGGTGATATCTATATTAAAGAAATGGGGAAACGTGGCGTTGTCATTAAAGAGAAGGAAACTGGTTTACAAAAAGCTCAAATGAACTATTAATTTAAAAACTTAACAGTACGTGATTCTTTACGATTTTCGAGAATGTTTTTTGTTCGGGCATGACTGTATTGCAAAGTAGAATCGATCGGATTCCTATTAGTCATTCATCATGCCCGTCATTTATGTAAGCTCTGTTAAATTTTGTGCCTGAATAATAAAAAACGATTTATTGAATAAGGGGGATTTGTATTTTGGAGAGGAAATTGCAACCACTTCAATTAAATGAAACTGCTCCCACTGGGCAGTTAAAAAAAGGCCTGAAGTCTCGGCATATGGTGATGATCTCTATTGGAGGGGCAATTGGAACGGGACTGTTTCTTGCAAGCGGTTCCACAATTCATACCGCGGGACCCGGTGGAGCAGTCTTGTCCTACTTGATTATCGGGGTAATGATCTTCTTTGTTATGACATCCTTGGGTGAATTGGCGTCGTTTATGCCGACAAGTGGCTCTTACAGCACGTATGCGACGCGATTTATAGATCCTGCCTTGGGCTTCGGACTAGGGTGGATCGCCTGGTATGGCTCAGCTATTACGCTCCCTGCGGAACTTTCCGCCGCTACGCTAATCATGAAATTTTGGTTTCCCCATAGCCCGTCTTTATTATGGAGCGGATTATTTCTAGTCGTGATTTTTTTAATCAATTATTTGTCCGTTAAAGGATACGGGGAAGGGGAGTATTGGTTTTCTATTATTAAAGTGGGGACGATTATCATCTTTATCGTTATCGGCATTCTGATGATTCTGGGAATTATGGGGGGACAGGCAGTAGGGTTTAAAAATTTTACAATTGGTGATGCGCCGTTTCATGGCGGTTATCTTGCAATCTTCAGCGTTTTCATTGTGGCTGCTTATTCATTCCAGGGAACTGAAATAATTGGAAGTTCCGCAGGGGAAAGTGAGAATCCAAAAAGGGATGTTCCTAGGGCCATCCGAAGTATTTTTTGGCGAATCTTATTGTTTTACGTGCTTGCCATTTTAGTGATTGGATTACTGATTCCTTACACGAACAAAAGTTTACTGAGTGACAACATTATGGTAAGCCCTTTCACTCTTGTGTTCCAAAAAGCCGGTCTAGCAGTTGCGGCATCAGTCATGAACGCTGTCATTTTAACCTCCGTATTGTCAGCTGGGAATTCGTTTCTTTATGCTGCCACCCGGATGCTTTACGCGCTGGCAGAGACAGGTCAAGCACCTCGATTCTTAACAAAGGTTGATCGTCGGGGCGTGCCGATTTGGTCGCTGCTCATCACAACATTTATCGGAGTGTTCGTTTTTTTAGCTTCCATTTTTGGCGATGGAACGGTGTATTATTGGTTGGTAAATGCCTCGGCCATCTCGGGTTTTATCATTTGGGTCGCCATTGCGGTCTGCCACTATCGCTTTCGGAAAGCATACATCGCAAAGGGTTATGCGCTTGATGATCTTCCGTATCGGGCAAGGTGGTTCCCGTTGGGGCCAATTTATACCATTGTCGTATGTGTGTTAGTCATATTAGGACAAGGTTATCAGTCATTTCTAGGTGGGAAAATCGATTGGGCAGGGATGGTTGCTACGTATCTAAGCATTCCATTATTTTTCCTGATCTGGTTCGGTTATAAATTCATCAAGAAAACAAAAGTTATTCCACTTGAAGAATGTGAATTGGATCCTCAAGAATAAATCATGAGAACTTGAATGCCGAAAATGCAGTTGGTAACCGTGACCGAAATGATTCGGATGAAATAAGGTTACGTGAGTCAGGGCCCTATAGTCTTTCAGAAGAGGGAAGCAGTATAGGGACATGCCAAAAAGGCAAACAAAATGAATGTTTGAGAGATAGATATTCTTTACTGATATGGAGTGGAGGAAATTCTTATTTCGATGGCCTGGCCTGTGTACAGTGCTTTCGAATAATGGTTTTATGTGTAAAATAGAAAGTGGAGGAATCCATATTGAAACATTTTACATGGGCATTGTATGCGACCTATTTTCTATGTGGTCACGTCCTTATTGTGTTCGGATCGGTTATGCCGCAAATCATCAAACATTACCATCTTTCATACACAGAAAGCGGTATGCTTGTTTTTAATGGCACCGCCGGGTTTTTGTTAGGGGTCGTTATCGCTGCATACCTTATCAAACGCATAGGTTACAAAAAGATACTTTCCAGTATCTCAATTTTTGTAGCGGCGGTACAGTTTGAAATGTTGCTCACACCGCCTTTTGGCTTGGTTTATTTTTTAAACTTCCTTTCCGGGGTTGCCATGGCTGTTTTACAAATCGTTGTAGCAACCATTATTATGGAAACTTATGTCGGTCGACGGGCTGTTATGATGAGCCGAACAGAGGTAGCGTTCGGATTAGGAGCCTTATGTATGCCGGTTATCTCCAGCATACTAATAACCTTCGATACGTGGCGTCATTCTTTTCTCGTAACAAGTATTTTGGCTGTTTTCGTAGCTGTTATCTGGCAAATGATTTCGGTGCCAGCTAATCATATGGATCAGGATTCTGCGAAGCCTCTTGATGCTGCAAATCCTCCTCCACGTACCATGAATCGAAAAATGAAGAAGATCTTGCTGTCTCTTTTTTTATTTATGATTTTTATCTACGATGGTATCGAAACGAGCTTAAATAACTTTCTTCCGTCCATTTTTATAACGCACGTACGTGTAGTTCCATCCTACGCTTCTTTAAGTGTCAGTGTCTTTTGGATAGCAATGGTCATCGGCAGGGCATTGACGGGCTGGATTGTAAAAAAGGTAACCTACCATCGTTTTTTGCTGTGGAGCATCACCGGGACGATTTGTCTCTTAGCGTGTTTTGCGATTTGGAGAAATGTGATTTTCTGCTATATTCTTCTGTTTTTTCTTGGTTTAACAATGTCAGGTATCTATTCGATTACGATGGTTTTTGCCAATCATACCTTTCCGGGACTGATACGTTTTGTAACAAGTCTTGTTACGGGATTTGCCGGTTTCGGCAGTGCGCTTTTTCCGGCGATACTCGGCTATGCCATGGATCATACGAATACCTTGGTATCCCTTTGGATTATCACGGGTTACTCATGTTTATTTTTATTTGCATTGTTAGTGCTTCTTTTATTATTATTCATCAAAAGGAAAGTAAGATTCTTGGTAACATCGAACACGGAAAAAGGTTAGTGATATTAAGTTTATCGGGAATTACTGTACGAATTAATGTACTTTGATTCTGCCTTGGGAGGGGCAACATTACGAACCAATCTATAAAGTAAAAAAGGAAGGGGGTGATCTTTACGAGCCTCTGCTACAATTAACAAGTAAAAAAACGATGTTAGTGTATATCCTTTCCTCTACACAAAGCCATCATTACAGCCGGCTCCGTACTTAGAAACTTAAATCATAAATTAAGGAAACTGTATTGGAATATAACGCAGAAAATTAATTACTTTTTGTTTTATAATCCTTGACTTTGAACGCTTGGATAACTTCTTGGCGTATTAATTGGATTATCAATGCCATCCATATCATTGGCGTTTCCTATCACTAATTTTGTATGATTAAGCCCAATATAAAAGCCGTTTCCATAATTACTTTTAGCATAATAAGTCCAGCCTGGCATATTAACCTCGCCAACAGAAATCATTGAATTGCGGGATTGCGAACGAACATTAATTTCGCCAAAGTGACCGTTAATAACCATTTTTATACCTCTTATTATCTTATTTGAGAGAGGAATTATGATAGTCCCAACCGTTCAAAAAGCACCCAATATCATTTATATCTTCTAAATAAAAGGGCTGGACTTTTTTAAACTTATTTTCCGAAAATGCTTTGTTTTAATGTATTCACTTTAGTTCAATGGGTGATAGTACCTTTAATTTTATGTTATTTGTGTTGTGCTTTGGAAAGAAAACGAAAAAAGATAAATATTTTCAAAACAAAATCCTCAAGATATAAATGATCTTTTTAATACGAAGACCTATTGATTTAAAGGTTAAAAATATCAAAGTAACTGAGTATCCCTTTTTTAAAACAAATGTACGTTTTGAGTCTGGCTATCCCATAGAAAATTCTTCGTTACGTTTTGAAAAAGATATTTGTTTATAAATTCGAAAACAAAGGATGATTAATAAAAAGATCCTAAAGAAAAGAAATATCGATGAATAAGAAAGGATCCCCCAGTAATGACAACAATAACCAATTTAAAGGTAAGTGA
Source organism: Scopulibacillus cellulosilyticus (assembly GCF_042665295.1). Classification (NCBI taxonomy): domain Bacteria; kingdom Bacillati; phylum Bacillota; class Bacilli; order Caryophanales; family Sporolactobacillaceae; genus Scopulibacillus; species Scopulibacillus cellulosilyticus. The sequence continues at coordinate 1,203 of NZ_JBHTCO010000018.1, read as the reverse complement.
GACTAGTAAGGTTTCCCCATTCCTTACCTTTTTCTTAATAAATTCTATGCAGATCGGAGTAAGCATCCTTGGCTTTGTACGTTATATTGCAAGTTTTGCAGGCTATGATGCCTGGATTGCAATTATAATATCTGGATTAAGCACCCACATTATTTTGTTGTTTATTTACAAAATAATTGAACGGGGAGGCGGCAATGATATTATCTCTATCCATGAAAGTCTTTTTGGAAAATGGCTTGGCGGCCTTTTAACCATCGGTGTTTTGTGTTATTTTTTTATATATGTCGTTACTATCTTAAGAACTTATGTTGAGGTTGTCCAGATATGGATGTTTCCGCAGCTTTCAACATGGGTCCTATCCGTTCTGATTCTTTTATTAGCCTACTCCTTTATTAAAGGGGGATTTCGAACAGTTACTGGAATATGCTTTTTAAGTTTTATTTATGGGAGTGGTTTTTTTCTCACGCTTTATTTCCCTTTACAAGACGCTCATTTTAGTAACTTGCTCCCAATATTCGATCATTCAATACTGTCTATATTCAAAGCATCCAGACAAATGCTATTAGGATTTTTAGGGTTTGAGCTCATTTTTATTTACTATCCCTTTATAAAAAGACAAGATCAATCTAAAAAATGGGCGCATGCCGCGATTATGTTTACCACTTTTGTATATTTAATCACCTCTTTATTTGCGTTTATTTACTTTAATGAGAAACAGCTTAGTCACATGCCTTGGTCTACATTATCATTGTGGAAAGTTGTTAAATTACCCATAATAGAACGGTTTGAATACTTTGGCATTACTATCTGGTTTTTCTCTATATTACCGAATATTTGCTTAGGAATATGGTCAGTTTCCAGAGGAATAAAACGGCAATTTTCCATTAGACAAAAAACAGTCCTGCCGTTTCTGCTATTTCTTGTTTTAATCATAAATTGCCTGTTTAAAAATCGTATTGTCATTGATAATTTGAATAAGTCTGTATCAATGGCCGGTCTGTATCTGATCTATCTTTACATACCATTTTTATTTATTTATCAATGGATTAATCTTAAGGTAAAGAAGAGTGTTAAATATTGGTTCTACGTCAAATGTTGGGGTAGGAGTAATAGCTCCTACTCCTTAACCTAACTGATATCCCATTGATTTATATTGATGATGTAATAAAACACGTAATCGTAAACGATCATAACGCTTAAAAC
>NZ_JBHTCO010000017.1:0-192161 GCF_042665295.1 Scopulibacillus cellulosilyticus | reverse complement strand
ATGCATATACACGTAACTCCTATCCTTCTCTTGTTTCTGGACAATTCAAGTGTAAAGGATTAAGGAGCTTGCGTGTATTTTTTTGTTTTAATTTTTCTCATACCCCAACAAATATTATAGAGCCTAATTATTTAATAAAGTATACAAACGGGCTCTATATAGGGAGCCTGTTTTTTTATGTCTTTACATCATTAATCAATAAATGCCCCACTCGTTCGTGTTGAGTGGGGCAAGTTGATACAAGTAATGTAAAATGGTTTAGAGCTTATAAGGTTTAGTTAAGTATAACATAAAGAACCGCAATATCAATCTGAATCTAGTGCCTTATGGATGACATATCATAAGAAGACAATGATTTTACTTGTGTTTAAACCTTATAACTAAAAAGGCGCTTTTCCTATTGAAACGCGCCCGATTATGGAGGAACTTATTAAAGATAAGTCACCGTAAGTGTAGTAATACCTCACAAACTTGCTTTTATAACTATCCTTTATTTTAAGAAAAAAAGCATTATCCCTTAGAAGCAATGCCTCCTATTATTGAATAACCAGATAGCGTAATAGGTCATATTACACCACTTTGCAATCCATAAGTACTCCGGAATTTTTATAACTTTTCTGCGTATACCACTCTCTCGATTGGTGTTGAGGCAAGCATTCGACCAGTAGGTTTAACGTATTTCTCGGCTATTTCGTCAAACCCTATGTCTTCGATTACCTGCCAACCGTAATCGTTTAAAAAGCTTGGCCATTCCCCTGGTTCCATCCCAAAGATCCAAATCTTATTGGTCACAAATCTTTTATATCCCTTTTCCCAACCATACATCTCACGGCCATCAAGAAAGTCCTTTCGAACATAAGTGAAAACAATACGGCTGCCGGGAGCAGCATTAGATAAGAAGCTAAAGATTGACCTTATCCCTTTTTCTGTAAGATATTGAGTGACAGCTTCCCATATGTAAAATGTCCTCATGTTTGTAGAGTAGGCTTGCGATTCCAGTACGGAACATAGATCTTCATGATCGAAGTCAATTTCAACAAGTTTAACATGGGTTGGTATAACCCCGAGCACTTTACGAAGCTGACTCTCCTTAGATCTGATAGTTTCAGGTTGATCGAGTTCCCAAAAAGGTACGTGATGAAGCGTGGGCAACCGATATGCTCGTGTATCAAATCCAGCACCAAGATTTACTACTGCTTCAATAGCATGGATCGATTCGATAAGTTTCTCATCTACGTACCGCTTCCTGCACATCATAAGGCTCCACATGCCGGGAAAACTTTTCTCAGTGAATCGAACCATCCAATCCCTTATAGAATGTAATTTCATCAACCTGAGAAAGGCTCGCCCGGATGGCAGTATTTGATGGGCCAAATCATCCTCGATAATGCGTTCATGCTTCGGAAAGTATTGCTCGATTGCGACTAACGCCGTTGGCCCTGCTCCTGTTTTTGCCGCTTCTTTTGCCATTACATACCTCCCCTTGGTTCGAGTTAAACAATTGACTTAAATTTTACCACAAAGCAACCCCTTCCTAAACGAGAAGCTAGTTTAATACTTTAATAATCAAATGTTAGCTTATATTTAATGCTGGCCTAGAAATTGCAAAATGAGAGATATCAAACGAAGTATGTCCTTCAATAATTAGTTGACTTAATATTTCTCCTAAAACGCTGCTATATTTAAAACCATGTCCAGAAAACCCCCCAGCAATAATAACATGAGGAAATTCAGGATGTTTGTCTAGAATAAAGTCCTTATCAGGGGTCTTAGTAATCATGCAAGACTTTCCTATTTTTAACTTTCCCGCTGCTCCAGGTAAAAATCTTTCTAAAAAGTTTCTTAAATCCCCTTCATCATTGGAGTATTTACCGAAATCCTGATTCATTAAATCAGGGTCGATCTCTCTTTCGGAGTCATTGCGACCAACCTTAACTCCGCTACCGTTGATATTCGGGAACCCGTAATACTTTTGACCTTCAAAGTTAAAATAAAAACAAGGTAACATTGGGTATTGATAAGAAATATCATCAGTTTCAAACCATCCAAAAGTCTTACGCATAGGTCGTAAAGGTAACCCAAATGAAGAAAGAATTTTTCCTGTCCAAGCACCTGCGCAAATTATCACCTTTTCAGCATAATATGTGTTGTCTGCAGTTTTTACAATAACACCGCTATTGCAAAAATCAATGCAATTGACTTTTGTATTAGTAAGCAATACAGCTTTATGTTTTGTCGCCAACTGTCTAAATGCTTTTATACATTCCTCATTAAGAAGTGCACCAGAAGACGATTCAAAATAACCAACAAAATGCTCTGGAACTAAAAACCCTGGCCATCTTTTATTTATTTCATATGCATCTAACTTCTCTAAATGTAATGAATAATCATTGGCGCTTTTTATCGTTTTACTTATAAAAGATGCATTATTATCCCCTACCATTAAAGTTCCAGTTTGGATAAACAACGTTTTGTTTATTTCCATTTCTAACTGATACCAAAGTTCTTGCGCCCTTAGAGCAAGAGGTACATAATAACTGCCTTCACCAGAAGCATGACGCATCAATCGAGTTTCACCATGATGACTACCTTTGCCATGAGGAGGATCAAATGCATCTATTAATAAAGTATCAATACCTTTTTTAGCTAAATAGTATCCTGATGCCATTCCCACAGATCCAGCTCCAACAACAATGACACTATAATGATTTTTCATAAAGCAAATCTCCCTTTTTTTCTTTATAAATGACTATAAGCCCCATTTACCCTATTATGAGTCATTAAAAGCTACTACTTATTAAAGATTCTAACTATATCAAGAATGGGAAATTGCCTTTTGGAAACGACTTGGATCAAAGGATTTAATATCAAATTCAGTACTTCCTTGACAAATTAAGTCTGCCATAATTTTGCCGGTTGCCGGAGCCATTGCAACACCTACCATGCCATGCCCAGTTGCAACAAAAGTGTTTGTCCAATTAGGCACTTGGCCAAGAACTGGAAGACCATCTGGTGTCATCGGACGCATCCCGGTCCATTCCATTTCCATATCACCGTGTAATTCTTCTATTAAATATTTAGTTACCGAACTTCGAACTCCCTGAATTCGGTTTTTATCTAACTTTGTATTAATTCCTGATAATTCCATCGTACCACCCATTCTAATTTCCCCAAAAAAAGGACTAATACCAGCTTTGGAATCCCCTAGGTATAATGGGTGATGAATTTTTAAATTCGGATTAGATACCGTAATACTATATCCCTTTCCTCCTTGGACTGGAAGAGAATATCCCAATTCTTTAGCCAAAAGACCTGACCATGCACCAGCAGTTAATAAAAATATATCCCCCTCAATTCGTCCCTTGCTCGACTTAACTGCGCTTACTTTGTTACCCTGACGTTCAATTTCTATTACTTCGGTTTTTGTACGTAAATCAACACCTAACGATATCAATTTTTCTATTAGAGCTTTTGAAACAGTTTCTGGGCGTACATGACGTTGTTTTTTAAGCCACAATCCCCCAATCACATCTTTTGAAATCGCAGGTTCAAGCTCGCGAACTTCCTCACCTGATAACATAACTGGGATATCGTGCCCATGAATCTTAGAAATATTTTGGAATCTATCAAACTTGTGTCTAAGTTCAGTTTCATTTAAAAAAGCAAAGATTATACCATCTCTATGCATTTCAAATGCCAATCCGTCCTCTTCAAGGGAATCATAAAGGTCAAGTGTTGATCGACTAAGTTTTAGGAGTGCATATTCTCCTACCTTAAAACTGTCTACATTACAGTATTTCATAAATTGAGTAAGCCAACCAGATAGGCGAGGTGCTGCAGAAGGTTTAATATATAAAGGACTATCCTTCTTCATTAACCATTTAATTGAAGTCCCTACTAACCCTGGTTCAGGTACAGGGGCATGTAAAGCTGGGCAAACCCAACCCTGATTACCCTTTGAACACGCATTTGCAAAATCATCTTTTTCTAAAATAGTTACCTCCACACCATTCTTGGAAAGGTAATATGCACAAGATAAACCGATAATTCCGCCTCCTATAATAACTACTCTGTTACTCAAGAATACTCCCCCTCGTATAATTAGTATCTTAAAAGGTCCAGTATTTATCGGAAATTTATTTGTTTATTGCATGTTTTATCCAACCAATTAAGACTGTTGCAGCGGAAATGTAACAAATACCAGCTGATAAATATATGATGAGATCCCATATACTCATTTTTATCATCCTTTTTTAATAGATAGTGATTTTTCATAAGCCTTATTTATTCTCTAAACCTCTATTTTTTTTGATGCTTTATGATTTTTAGAGATTTTATTTGATGTCAAAGCATGAATAACTCCGAAAACAACCAAATTAGTAACTATACCTACTACAATTGCCGGAATACCAAATGGTTCTCCCAAAAAGTTTAACCACACAATTGTTATAAGTAGGCCAGCGATTATTGCAGGCGGACCGGCATATGGAGATACTTTACGTTCCATCGGCCCTCCCCAAAGTATTGCTATAGACATTGGAGGGAGTATAGATGGAGCCCATAATTGAAAAGCATAAAGCATTAGTCCCATAACGCTTGGTATAAATAGAGAAACAATGACTCCGACTATCCCTACTATCAAAGTGGCATATTTTGTCCATTTCAACAAACTTTTGTCTGTAGCATTCTTATTTAAATACCTTCCATAAATATCTCTTGTAAAAATTACTGCAGCGGTATTCAGAATCGAACTTCCTGTTGACATGACCGCAGCTAGTAATCCTCCGAAAAGGAGCCCTACCATACCAATAGGTAAATATTTTTGTGCAAATGTAACAAACACATCATCACCGTTCATTTTAGGGAAAACAATAAACCCAATTAAGCCTATAACCATAATTACAATTGTTAGAAATATATACATTACTGCAAAAGATACCGTACTCCATTTACTAATACTAGATGTTTTTGATGACGCATATCTTTGTATATAATGCGGGGCGAGTGCTTCACCAAAAAGGAAGCTTAGGAATGATGCTATAAACATACCAATTGTCCAAGGACCTCCAAAGAAAACTAAGTGTTCTGGATCAATTGCTTTTACTTTATCTATTATTTCTGTCATACCCCCCATTTTATGAACACCTATTAAAGTTGCTGTTGCTATACTAGAAACAAGAAGTATAAACTGCATTGCATCAGTATAGATTACAGCTAACATGCCTCCTGCCCAAGTATATACAATGGTAATCAACGCACCTATGATAGTTAAAGTAATAAATGGAAGCCCGATTACGGGCTCCAAAATACGTCCTAGAGCCAAGACTTGAACTCCAAACATGCTTGCCATAAACACGAATGCTAAGATACTGGTTATAAGGTGCCCAGAACGTCCAAAATAAAAAACCATAATATCCCCTATGGTATAAATATTCTTCATTTTGCTTATTCGTGGTGCTACAAAGAATCCAATTAGAACCTGACTCAATACAACTCCTAATAGGGCAAGGAAAACAACAATACCCGTTTCATAAACAAAAGAGACCCTGCCAACTGTTGCTCCACCACCAGCTAATGTAGCCCCAATCGTAGCGAAAATTAGCGAAAATGGCATCGACCTTCCAGCTACTGAATAATCATTAAATGAAGATACTTTTTTCATAGAATAGTAACCAATATACAAAACAGCTAGAAGATAAACTATTACTAAAGCAAGATCTAAACCGCTTATTTGCATCCTTTTCCCTCCTCATATTTAGGAATACACGATGACAACGCGCGTAATTGGAATTCACTTTGTTTCTCTGTATTAATTGTATAATTGCGGATATATAAACTCATTATGAAAGTTGACTAAAATTTAAAGAATAATTAGTTAATATTTCTTGCTTTTTGCATAAAGCAGAACGGTGGGTTCAACCAATAATATTTTCATTGGTTTCCTTTTTTTCAAAAAGCGGATCTAACCTTTAACTTAAAGAAACTTTATAAATATTTCTAATTTGTATTTCAACACATATTAGTCATTAAAACAGCTAAATAAAGCATAAACGTTTTTTTATAATCTTTAAGATCTATTCCTGTAATTCTTTGTATTTTATCTAGGCGATAATTTAAGGTATTTCTATGAATATACAACGCCTTAGAAGCCCTCATCTGATTAAAACCTGACTCCGCCCATGCATAGATAGTTCTAGATAATTCTTTCCAATCAGGCTGATCCTTTAATTTTTTTAATATATGGGATATATAACGTTTAGATATATCCAGCTGTATATTTGAAACAAAATCTTCTAAAAATAAATCATGAATATTTAATAAGTTCGGTGGATTTTCTAACTTATTCCCTATTTCTATTGCTCGCCAAGCATCTTTATAGGACTGACCTAACTCGTAAACATTGTTAGCAATTAACCCCATTCCAATGCGAACTAATATATCATTCTTTCTATATCTATCGATTATCTTTAAACATCTATTTTTAACATCTGGTATTTGCTTTTTTGAATTTAGGTGATGTAAAATAACATAATTATCATTACCCAAAGGAACAATTATTTCATTAGTTGAACTAAAGTAATTTTCTATGATATTTTGAACATCGGATTTTATAGCATGCATTTTAATATTCGCAAATTGCTCCTCATCCGCCTCATATTTATTTGGCTTTTCAAGGTCTTCCATGGAGATAATTTTGATGACAATTGCAATATAAGGGGGTTTTAAGTCATATCCTAGCTCGTTAGCCCTTGTAATTAGTAGTGACTCATCGCTTATTTGAGGATTGAATGTGGAAATTTCTTGAATCAAATTTCTAAGTGCTCTCTCACGTAAAACTGTAGATCTCATTTGAACTTCTTGATAAAGAATAATTTCCATATATTTTTTGACAAGATCAGCAAATTTCTTTACATCTTTCCTTTCTCCAGAAATTCCAAATGTCCCAATTGTCTTACCAAAAATATCAATTGTAAGGGCGATACCAGGCTTTGTTCCTTTCATTCCTTTTATATTTAAATTATCAGGGTTCGGCTTTCCTGTAGCGATAATTTTTACAGATGCTTCATGGTATTCACCTAATCTGGAAACATCGCTCGCGCCAATAATTATGGATTTTTCATCCGTTATAATGACATCATGACCAATAATTTCACTAGTTGATACTGCAATTTTTTGTGCGAGTTCTTGCAACATAACTTTACCTCCCTCAATAAAGTTAATTTTTCCTGAATCTTATTAATTTAATCTATATACAATCCAAACGCAGGTTCTGACATCCCCCCCTATAATGGTGTGATTGCTATTAATTTCATCATAAATAGGTAGAATGTCCTTCTTTATTTGGCACCTTCGATAAATTTTCTTATCTTATAATTACTAAAAGTACTTTTCAATGATGGATCCTGTCAAAAAAACCTCCTCAGAAAATATGAGGGGGCTCTGAATTCTCTTAAAAACTCTTATATTAGAGGGAAAAATAATTCACTATTATAGTCATAAAAAGGCTCTAAATCTGTAATGAAAATAAAAGTTGTTTAATTTTTAGTGCAATTGCTTAATAACAACTCATAGATGTAACAATAATGTCGTTTGAATTGATGGGTTGTTCCACAATCGCACTGATTGTAGAAAATCTTATACTTTAATACCGCTCTTCTTAAACACACTTGTTAACTCATTCATTTACAGATGGGTAAGAATATTGATAAGTTGCCCAAATGGATCCCTTACATAAAATCGCCGAACTCCCCATGGCTCCTCAGCTGGTCCATACTCAATTGGAATCCCTGCTTCTTTTATGCGGGTTAACGCTTCATCAAGATTATCTACTTCAATTGACAGATCAGGCACAGGTGTTCCAGAACCTCCCTGTGAGAGAAAGCTAATTTGAGTCTCAATTTTCTCATGCGAGCCGTAGGTTGCAATAAAATCCAGATTCATTAATTGATCAAGTCCAAGTACTTAATCGTAGAAGTTCCTAGCTTTGGTAATATCCTGTGTTTCCACATTGGCAACAATTCGTTTAACCTTCATTCTTACCACCCCCAGTTGCTATTAATTTCTCCAACCACTACAAATAATCCTTGATAAATAGCTAATTTCCCTTGAAAGTCTAATGCAATTAAATGGCTGTTTGTTGAATAGTATAACTGACGCTTTAGTTTTAAATGACTTTATTATTTTTTAAACGACTTTATTATCACGAAACACTAAAAGCCCTATGCAGCTTAACCTTAATAAGAGATTTCCTCTAATCATTGTCACCGAGATAAATGAACAATTTCCCAGTACTTAACGAACATATTTTCGTATATACTATAGATACGAAAATATGTTCTGTTTTTAGGAGGTAGGGATCTACAATGAGGGATAATGTTATTTTACATGCAGACATCCAATCGTATTATGCCTCAATTCAGGTGGCTAATAATTTTCAACTTGATTTGTTTGATCCTTACATTGAAAAAGAGCAACTCAATAAAGTTTTAGACAAAATTTATAACAAGTATGGCTCCACAGCTATTGAAAGAGCAACTTCTTTAGCCGAAGGCAGGTCAAGCGTTTGACAGAGTAAAGAAAATCGGGGGGGCATTAAAAATGAGATACAATAAGCTAACACCTGGCTAGAATCTAAGATGGGAGTCAAGTCGGATGATGCTGCCCGAACATATTGAAAAATTAATCGAGCATCAAAAAAGTAAAAATGACATCCCTAAACCTATTATTGATGAACAAGAATGGAATCGAATTAATGAAGTTATAACAACATCTTTAGAGCATTACACGCCAATTAATTTATCTGTTTATAAAGATAACAAAATTCATCTTTACACATGTTGCGTAAATAAAATAGATCTGTTTAATAAGAAATTAGATGCTACAGCAAATAATAGAAAAATCAGCATATCCATAAATGATATTGTTGGTGCAGAGATAATCTGATCTTTTATCGTTAAAAGGGAATAAATAAAGCGTAGCAAGCTGCCACGCTTTTTTTTAAAGAATAGATTCAACAAATGTTGGTGTTCACTAACTGCAAAAGAAAATATCAAGTTAATCTCAAAAGTTTATTCGCTACTTTTTTAAATGGGTACCATTAGCAAAACGCTAATTTACAATGTTAAGAGATCTTGGTACAAAAAACCCCATGATCATTGCACTTTAACGATTCATGTAACGTACTCATTAATAGAGTTGCCGAATTTACTTTTAGGTTAATATTCGGAAAAGGTCATCGAGTTTTTGAATCTCATAAATTGGAACAATATCGGTGCTATTAGGCTTCTTTTCAGGATTAAACCAACATGTGTCTATTCCGGCCAACTGTCCGCCTTTAATATCTGAACTTTAGGAATCTCCGATAATTAAAGCTTGATTCACTTCAAAATTGGGGATTTTTGCAAATACATAATCAAAAAAACTCCTTCATTGGCTTCTGAAAACCTGAAACAAAAATATCTTTAAATAACGGATATTAACCCTGAAGTACGTAAACGTTTATACTGAGTCTCGGAAACACCATTCGTAACAATATATATGTCATATTGATTTTGCAGATTTGTTATCACTTTAAGGGCACCATTAACAAGCTGGGTTCCCTTTTCCAAGTATCCTGCGATAGCTCTTTTCCAGTAAAACGCCATCAACCTCCCGATTATATGCCTTGAAAAAAATCGAAAAGCGAGTATTCACGACCTCATCTCGACTTACTTTTCCTTTTTCAAAAGCCTTCCAGAGATCTTGATTTATTTTTTTATAATGTGCTTCGATTTCATTGGTTAAAAGAAAGTTGTTTTCCTTGAAAAGCAAGCGCAAAGCTTTCCTTTCTGCTTCGCGAAAATCTAGTAGTGTATCATCAACATCAAATAATATAGTTCGGTACCTTTTCAATATTACCTCTCCATTTCCTGCTTTTGTTATCCAATAACCGGTAAATCTATATTGACAGATGAAACGATATTTCTCAATTGATATTTATTGAACATCGCCCATATTTCACCAATTCAAACTAAAACAATGACACTTTAAAACATATCTTCATATTCATCTTTTTCCGGTTATTTATTTCACATAATCTACAAAAACAAGCTGTCATCCCTATGATAAAATATATGTGTAAATAAATGGGAGATGATAAACCATGACATGGATTGTGCTTGCAATAATTCTTATGGGTTCTGTAAAAATAATAGCGTCGTGTCTTCCATCATCTGTTGCGAAATGGGCTACCAACAAATTTGCATTACATCCCAAAATCAGTGAATCAAATACCATTGTAACAATCAATGAAAAACGGTTGGAAGGTAAAGATAAAGTTCAAGTTATCAATAATTTTAATAAAGGAATATTTTTAAAAAGATATTATATACACCCGGGAAACGAACAATATTATTTGCATCCAAATAACGGTAAGACTCCATTGGTCATTAATATAACTACTAAGAAAGACAAAAACAATGTTAAATTATTTATATACAGTTACAACGATCACGTTGATGTCATCAAACAGTACAAGAAAAAGGTCACCGCATATTCCCTTCTTTCTGAAGGTTTACAAAAGCGTTCTATGTTAGTAGAAGGAGCCTAACCTTGATTATTAAAAAAACCAACCAATTTAATTAAGAAACCGATTTTCTTATTTTTATTTTTAGAAAATCGGTTTTACTTTTTTCTTACGCTGCTTTTACCGAATAATACATTTTCTTAGTGTGATACAAATCACCTTAGCAGTATTTAAAATTTTTTATAATGGATTTATAAATGCACACATTATAAAAATTTAGGCTGCCAAACGACAATCAATAAAAGGAGATGATTAAAAATGGCATTTGTTATTACCTCTCCTTGCATCGGAGAAAAAGCGGCTGAATGTGTAGAAGTTTGCCCCGTTGATTGCATTTGCGAAGGAAAAGATATGTCCTTGAAAATGCAACGTTGTTGACGATTCGTATTAATGATTTTGAACGGCTGCTTATGGATCAACCGCAGATTGCTGTAAAAATCATGAAAATCATGGGTCAGAAAATGGCCATGTTAATGGATCGTGTACAAGAATTGATTTCACAGGATGTCCAGCATCGTATTATTCGGGCTTTAATCCGTCTCGCGAGTGAATCTGGTAAAAAATGCGATGACGGCATTCATATTGATATACCCCTGACAAATAAAGATTTTGCAAATATGGTTGGTTCTACTCGTGAAACAATTAATCGCGTTCTAAACCGATTAAAAAAAGGAAACCTTTTAAAAATAAACCATCATCATATTGTTATTTATAATTTAGAAGCACTAGAAAACTTCAGTTAGAAGGAGTGAGTAAATGACTAATGTACAAAATTTTAATGAACAGAGTATAACGAGCCTATAAAGGCGAATTCATATATTGGTGAGTTTATTTCAAAATTAAAAGCCAGCTGGATACACTGTCTTAGGTATCCAACTGGCTTTTTGTAACAGTCAAGGTATCCATCCCCATAATAAGTCTCATAACGAACAAAATTGCCGCTAAGGGATTTGTTTTATTTGTGTAAAGGACCTTAAAAATCTTAAGTAATTTTTTGAGGATAATTTCCTAAAAAAAACAAAAAAATAGAAGACATCAATATCTTTTAGAAAATTGGAGGTAACATTATGGATGAAAATAAACCTCACCTAACATCGAGTGAAATTGGTGTACTTTGGACGGCTTATATGAATAGTACGATGTCTAAATGTATCTTGGGATTTATGCTTAAAGATATTCAAGACACAGATATAAAACCTGCTGTTCAATTTGCTTATGATATAACAACTGATGCTTTGGATCAATTACTTGCCATTTTTGAACAAGAACAGTATGCCATCCCCAATGGTTTTACTGAACAAGACGTGAACATGGATGCGCCTTGGCTTTTTTCTGACTTTTTCTGTTTAACATATATCAATCATATGGCAAGAGTGGGATTGATTACATATGCTGGAACACTCGCAATGAGTACAAGAGAAGATATCAGAAATTTTATTACCCAATTATTAATTGATACATCTACACTTTATAATCAATCAACTAAAATTGCCCTTTTAAAAGGAATGAATGCTAGACATCCCTATATTGAAGTTCCAAAAGAAACAGACTATGTAGACAGTAAAAAATATTTAAGTGGATTGAATCCCTTTAGCAGCAAACGGCCATTAAATGCAGTAGAAATGTCCCACTTATATATGAATATTCTAACAAATTCCATGGGTGTTCAACTATGCCTTGCATTTGCGCAAACCTCCCCATCTAAGGATATTCAAAATTATATGTTAAGAGGAAAAGATATTTCAAACAAACATATTAAGATATTTTCTCAAGTCTTGCTTGACAATGATATTGCAACACCTCGATTACCAGATGTCAGTGTCAGTCATTCAACTACCCGTACATTTTCAGATAAACTAATGATGTTTCATATGAGCTTAGTAAGCGCCGCTGGTATGGGGAATTATGCGACTGCCGGTGCTGCCAGCCAACGAAGCGATCTAGTATTGAATTATGAACGATTATCATTAGAGATTGGACAATTTGCTAAAGACGGCGCAGATATTATGATTAAAAACCAATGGCTGGAGCAACCTCCAGGAACTAAAGATAGAACAAAATTAGCCAAAAAGAAGGAAGAATAACAAAAAGCTGTTCTCCTTTCCTATTAAGGGAACAGCTTTTTACCTTGTATTGCAGTATAAGGATTAGTTATTAGGAATTCTTAATATTTCTTATAAAAAGGTTCTATGTAAAAGCATTCGCCTTTGATTAATAAAGTTGTTTTTAAAATTTTTTGTTTGTATATCAGCAGATTAAATGTTTAAAGCATTACTAAAACAACCAATTACCCGAGAAAATCAGCTTAACTTAATCCATTCGATCCTGGTATATCATTTACTTCATGGGCAACCCTTATGCCCTGATTCTATAGCTCCTTGTATCCATGCAGGCGTCGTTGAAGTATGTTCACCTGCAAAATGAACCCTTCCTTCCGGCTCGTAAATATAAGGAAGCAAATCTCCCTTTTGAAAAGGTTTAAACATGGCAAAGGCTGCTCCACCAGTATATCGATAATGGGCCCAAAAGTGTGAGGCGCCCCTTTTTTCATATATAAAAAAATAATTTCATCTAGAAGTCCCAAATGAACTTAGAACAACCATGTTCAATCCAAATTTTATAAAAAAACTGTACCTCCAATTATTTTTGTCTTTAATAATTGGGGTACAGTTCAATTTCACTGGCCTATTCTTTTTTATATTATAAATGGACCAAATTTTAAAAACCGGTTAAATGACGCAAGCGCCGCTAAACATTTACCTTCAGATTCTTTCAATAATTTTATCAACTAAGCCATATTCCATTGCTTCTTCAGCTGTCATAAAGTAGTCGCGGTCTGTATCCTTATCAACTTTTTCAATCGGTTGACCCGTTGTTTCTGAGATAATGCCATTGATTTTCTTTTTAAGCTTTAAAATGCGCCGGGCGCTGATTTCGATATCAGTTGCTTGCCCTTTGGCTCCTCCCAGAGGTTGATGAATCATGACTTCGCTGTTTGGCAGTGCAAGGCGTTTTCCTTTTGTACCGGCTGTTAACAGCACTGATGCTGCTGATGCTGCCATCCCTGTGCAAATGGTCTGAACATCCGGTTTAATGTATTTCATCGTATCGTAAATCGCAAAGCAGGATGTGATTGATCCTCCCGGGCTGTTAATGTAAATTGAAATATCTTTATCCGGGTCTTCAGCCGCAAGGAATAGAAGCTGGGCGACAATACTGTTAGCCATGTTGTCTTCAATTTCAGTGCCGACGAAAATGACCCTATCTTTCAACAGGCGGGAATAAATATCGTATGAACGTTCACCGCGATTTGATTGTTCAATAACATAAGGAATAAAATTTGACATATGACCACTCCTTAAGCAGCGCTTAAAAACGCTGATTTTTGTATTTGAGACATATATTCTTCAATCCACGCAAGCAAAACATTGATTTCCGTTTGGTAAAATGGCACAACAAACGTTTTTCCATTGGTGAGTGTTATCGGAACAAGATAATAAGCGGAATGACTGCCGCCGATACCTTTAATAATGCCATTATTAAAGGTTGATTTTGTTTTCATGCTGTTCACAATAGTTGTTTCCTTTTTGTATAGTGCCGCAAACTGCTCGGGAGCGCCGCTGTAAAACGTTTGAACATAAGTTTTAACATCTTCATTATCATCATAAGAAATTGAATGGGTATCATCTTTCTTATCAATCAATTGAAGTTTCTTGTGTGCACGATGGAGCACAGCTCTGACAGCCCCTTCCTTGCTGCCGATCATTTCCGCAACTTCCTTATGAGTAAAGTTAAACCCTTCTGTGAGCAATAGAACGATACGTTGCTTTGGCGTAAGCCTTTTTAATAAAATTCCCATTACTTCTTCAATCGCAGCCCTATCTTGTGCTTCGCTTTGGGATATATTTGCTAATTCAGCGTGATGATCTATATCAGGCTGCCGTTTACGATGATGATCTATCCAAGTATTTGAAGCAATCCGGAACAAATAAGCCTTTGAAATATCTTGGCTTTTCATTTTCCATTTACTGAACGCTTTTATTAAAGTATCTTGAAACAAATCTTCCCCGTCCCATGATGACTTTGTCAGGGAAAGACAATAACTTTTCAATTGGTTAAGGTATGGCCTGATTACATGTTCAAAGTCCGCATCATCAATTAAAGATGCTGTTTGCTTAACCGATGCCTGCATGATGCCCCTCCTTTTTACTCGGTTATCTATAAAAACGAAAAAGCGAGTGGAAACGTTACGGTTTTTATAAAAATTTTTCTTTTATAAAACAGCTGTCGTTTCATTCCATGTTGAGCTTAAAAAGTAAAGTAACACTTTAAAAATCTATTCAAGATTCTTAAATGAAAACCTTTTGATTTCTTTAAACAAATATTATAAAATACAGTTTAACTTATTATAAAAACAGTTATTCCATAACGTATAAAGGATTTCAAGCAGCTCTTCCCTTTTTCATTGCTGTTTGCAGTCTCTCTCCACAGTAAGAGTATCCACTCGTTCCATCCTTATCTACAGCTTGTTCTTCTCCTTATGTAACACGTATGTTATAATATTGGCAAGAATATTCATACTTCGTAAGCCCTTATATGATTTGGATTTTCTGCCAAGTCAATTCCCATTTAATAAATTTTTGAATTCGCTTTCATAAAAAGAATAACTCCACTTTTTTATCGGGGGGAACTATGAAAATAGGTGCATTTGCAAAGCTTTATCAAGTTACAACCGATACCGTTCGTTATTACATTGATCTTGGATTATTAATACCCGACAAAAAAAACACCCAGTATCAAATGAACCAATCGTGTGTCGACGACATGGCTTTTATTATTAAGCTGAAAAAATTTCATTTTTCACTGCAAGAAATTCAACAAATTTTATCGTACAAGCGTATTACAAACTTCTCGGATCATGAGGATATCGATTACCTTAACAACCTACTAATTAATAAAAAGAACCAGCTGACCAAGAAAAAAGAAGACATATCAAAGGCAATCCAATTAATTGAAAAAGCAGTTCAAACCAGCTCGCCTTCCTCCAAAGAAGAGGATTTTACAGGGATCCCGCTTTCCTATGTAAATCTGCTATATTGTCCTAAATGCCGTATTCCACTTGAAATAAAAGATGTAACGATTAAAAATGTCTATATTCAAACGGGAAGTTTAACTTGTACTTGCGGATACGAGGCAACTATCGAGGAAGGCATTATCATTACCGCTAATTTGTACGAGAAGTCTCCTTATCCGTCTTATTTTTATGATAAAGAAACGATAAAAGAGATCAATCCCAAAATGATTAACTTATATGAAAAAAGTAATTTTTGGTTTCAAAAAGTTCTGCAAAATATAGATTTGAAAAATAAATTAATCGTGGAAACAAACGTTGACGCTTTTGTGTCACTGCCAAAATTTATTGATGTTCTTGAAACGAGCGCATTCTATGTATTCAGCGGCTATTCGCTTGCGATGCTCAAAAAAATCAGAAAAAGAATTGACCGTATGAATCCAAAGCTAAACGTCCTTTATATTTTGAATTCTGATTTAAATCTGCCATTGAAACCGCAAAGTATCGATGTTTTTATAGATAGTCTGACAATAACTGACTTTTCAATTCTTAATCCGCGGTTCCCAATTCATGTTCTAAAAAACTATTTCCATAGCCGTTCAACAATTGTCGGCGGGTACGCCTATTATGATAGCTCTGCCAAATCCTTGAAAAACATTTCAGCCTTATATCCAAATTCACACGAATCCAGATTATATCCAAAATACTTAGAAGAAAATTTATCAGTCAACGGGTTTCAAATGACCCAAAGTGAAAATATCGGTCACTGCACAGATCCGGGATCTTTTTTTGACTATCATGTAAAAGACGAAAAGCTCCACATGCTAATGTATTTGGCTGATACAAAAAATAGCACACAAAGAGACTGTCCGAAAAGTGGGCTGCTTCACCAATAAGACAGCTCCCTTGCAGCTAAAATTATAGTTAATCCTGAAAAAGGGCAGCGCAGGCATCAGCACCAGCACTGCCCCTTTTCGTTTTGATCTATTACTTAAGCAAATTGGGCAACCAAAACCTTTTCAATAAAGATTATTGAATAGAGCCGGCGGTTTCCGGTTCTTGGTGACCAGCGACAATTCTGCCATCCATAATAGTCATTTCTACCTTTGTTTCCAGTAACTCCTCGACAGGCGTCACAAAAATATTTCGGTCCAACACAACAATATCTGCGAGCTTCCCTTCTTCCAACGTTCCCAATTCATTTTCCCTAAATACACTGTACGCCGCTCCTAAGGTATATGCCTTTAATGCATCAGCTAAAGATACTTGCTCCTGTTTATTCCACGCTTCATTGTTATAATCTGCTCTTGTAACGGCATGGTAGATGCCGACCATTGGGTTCAACGAAGCAACAGGAAAATCTGAACCGAATGCTATCTGAGCTCCTGCTGATTTTAAAGCGTTACACGTATATAAATAAGGATGCTTTTCCTTCTCTGTACGTAAAGTATGACTTTCTCGCGGCATAAGAGCTATATGAGAAGGCTGTATTGAAGCAATAACGCCCAGTTCTTTAAATCTCGGAATATCATCCGGATGAATCACTTCAACATGTTCAAGGCAATGTCTGGAATCCCTTTCGCCGTTTACTTTTTGGGACTCTTCAAAGACATCTAACCCAAGACGAACGGCACCATCGCCAATGGCATGGAAGCGAATTTGAAAACCTTCTTTATCAGCTTCAATGACCCACTTTTTAATTGTTTCCGGCTGAAAGGCTGTTTGACCCTTTGTTTCCGGCTTATCCAAATAAGGGTCAAGCATATAAGCGGTATGGCCCGTGACAACACCGTCAATAAATTGTTTTAATCCCGCAACCCTGAACTTTTCCGAATTATAATTCTCTCTTAATTGTTTTACTCTATCAATATCTCCATTCATGGCAGGATAAATATGAACTCGGGCAGTCAATCTGTCTTCATCATCGAATTCCTTAAACAAATCATAGTTTGTCAACTTTTCATTAGCGCGGCTCCCATACAAATCATTAACTGAAGTAACCCCAAGGCTGGAGGAATATTGAAGGAAACCTTCCAAAAGTTCATATTGCCTTTTCTTTGACAGGTTAAATGCTATATCCCCCGCCAATGAAATAGCTGTTTCAATTAAAATGCCTGTGGGATTTCCATCCTCATCTTTAAGTATGGTGCCATATGGCGGATTTTTTGTTTCAGAATTAATATTTGCTATTTCTAAAGCTTTGGTATTCACCCATGCATAATGACATTCAGCATGGATCAACAGCACAGGACGATCACAAATCACTTGATCCAGTATAGAGCGATCCGGGAAATCCTTGTTTATCCAATTATTGCTGTCCCAGCCTGTTCCGATGACCCATTCTTCATCCGGTCTATCATCAGCAAACTGTTTTACCATTCCAGCTGCTTGTTCACCGGAACGTGCTTCGGATAAATCAACACAAAAGTCTTTAAATAAACTCCCTTGTAAAAGATGGAGATGCGCATCGTGAAATCCAGCCATTATCAGCTTATCATTAAAATTGTAAACTTTTGTTTCATCACCAATAAAATCTTTTATTTCATCTTTAGAACCTGCAGCAATGATTTTATTACCTTTAACAGCTATTGCTGCTGGTTGGGGCTTGTCTTCAAGGCCTGTAAATACGACATTACTTGATAGAATAATATCAGCTTTAATCATATAATGACTCCTTTACATATTATTTTAAGTAATCAGACTATTAAACCGTTACTTTTATTTCAGGCGGCCGCCTTTTGAATCCTTTAGTAAGAAAAACTAAGTAGACAATACCCGCTCCTAACCATATACTGCCGAGAATTTTCGAATGAATATCCAGGTTTAAAAGCAGCCAAATATCCAGTACAGCACCAGCCAATGGTAAAAGAAAATATAATACCGTGCCCTTGAATGATCGCTTCTTTCTTCGGAAAAAGTAATGAGCAATAACAGAAATATTCACAAATGTGAAAGCAAGAAAGGCCCCGAAGTTAATAAATGAAGCGACTAAGCTTAAGCTTAATACTAATGCTAATAAGGAAAATAGGCTGATAATCAAAATGTTATTCACAGGTGTCTGAAATTTTTTATTCAAATGTCCAAACAATCTTTTTGGCAATTGCCCGTCTCGGCCCATTGCGAATAAAACCCTTGCTGCACTTGCTTGAGAAGCCATGGCTGAGCCAAAAACACCAACACCGTAAATAACAAGGAATGCCCCGGTAAGAAAATTCCCTCCCACTAATTTGATGATCTCGGCTGAAGCGGAATCTGGATCTTTAAACGCTTGGTAGTCCGGCCATACATTTTGACATATATAAGAGACAACAATAAATATTAATCCCCCAACTAGAGTTATGATAAAAACAGCTCTTGGAATATTCTTTGTTGGATTGACGATTTCTTCAGAAAATGTCGTCACTGAATCAAAACCCAGGAACGAAAAGCAGAGTAATGAGGCACCAGCTATTAGAAAAGAAAAATGTTCATTTGGATTATAAAAAGGCTTGCTTGTAAAAAGTAACCCCGTCCCTGTACCATGCATAATTGACTGAATTGATAAAACACAAAAAATGACAATGAAGCAAATAATTAAAACTGTCAAAATGATATTTGCAGCATTAGCTAATTTTATCCCTAAAACATTAACACCCGTTACAAGTATCAACATGAATAGGATCCAAACATAACTGGGGATAGCCGGAAATGCAGCCGAGAAAAATATACCAAAGAGCAAATAATTGACCATAGGAATAAATAAGTAGTCTAACAATATTGACCAACCAACTAAAAATCCAATATATGGGTTGATCGATTTTTGAGCAAATGTATAAGCGGAACCCGAATAAGGAAATTCTTTTGCCATTTGTCCATAACTATAGGCTGTAAAAAGCATGACACATAAGGCAATAACATAAGAGCCCGCAACCATGCCGTGTGACATTTCAGCAGCAACGCCATAGGTACTAAAAACAGTACCGAGTGCCATAAACGAAAATCCAAAAAGTACAACTGACATTAAAGTAAGCGAGCGCTGCAGCTTGGCACTTTCATCCATAGGATTAATCACCCTCTTTATTTTTCTCAGTCTTTTTTCTTCAGCCTTCTAAATTTGATAAATCAATTATTTTCTGTTGAAGATTTATTTAATTTTAAATGGCCAAAAAACCTCTGTTTCTGGATGCTAATCAGAAAATAACTTCTTAAGAATTCCAGTTTGGATCTATTGGTGTAACTATATCGTTATGCGCCTCAATAATTTCCGCTGCTTCAAACAATGTATCTTCACGAAACTTCCTGCCAAGAATCTGAACGCCAACAGGAAGTCCTTCCGCAACGGATGTTGGAACAGAAATTGCCGGAAAGCCAAGTGTCGGAATCGATGTCATCGGCCACTGTGCAGATACAACATGCCGCATGCTCTCGATACTGGCAATATCCGCATCCTGATCAAAGGCCTGCTCGGATGAAACCGGGAGTAAGATTAATGGACAGTCTTCTAAAAACTGTTGAAGCTGACCAATAAGCGTCCCGCGGCGCGCATAACCTTTCATATAGTCCTTAAGGTCCGGGTTCGGCCCCCACCACACTTCAGAAATGGCGGAGTAATGATTTAAGGCTTTTATAATTCCTTGATCCCCTGATTGCTCCACAAGAGGCATCTTTTGCCGGAAATCCCCCAAACAAAGTAAAAGCCAAAGTCGGTACGCTTCAGCGAATAGGGGAAGTTCAACCCTCTTCAACAATATAGCCCGCTGAACGCAATCTTACGGCTGCTTCATCCAAAGCCTTGTTTACAGCTTCATTTGGTCTGGCAACGCCAACATCACGCAAAAGCCCGACGCGGATTGGCCGCTTTAAGGGCTCTTCCTTTAAAGGGGCCGGCATAGAGACTGGATCGCGGGGATCAAAACCAATCATGCTGTCAAATGCCAACCGAAGATCGGATATGGTGCGTGCTAACGGGCCTTGTACAGACATTAATTGGTTCGAAAGGGGCTTGTCTTGTTGATCAGAATCATTCCAACTTGGGATTCGGCCAACAGTTGGCCTAAGTCCTGCAACACCGCAGGCATACGCTGGATAACGAATCGAACCGCCTATATCATTACCATGAGCAATAGGTACCATGCCGGTCGCAACCGAGGCAGCAGCTCCTCCGCTGGATCCTCCTGGTGTTTTTTCCGCATGCCATGGATTAAGCGTTTTACCATGACAATCATTGTCTGTAAACCATCTGAAAGAAAAAGCCGGTGTATTGCTGCGGCCTACAAATACAGCTCCGCCCTTCCTTAAATTTGCAACCACCGGGTTATCTTTCGAAGCAATGTTATCTCGTAAGTCCACCAGACCGTTTGTTGTCGCATGTCCCTTTTGGTCGATGTTGACCTTAATCGAAACAGGCACACCGTGCAGGGGTCCAAGGGGATTACCTTCAGCTGCTTTTCGATCAGCCTCATCCGCTGCCGCTAATGCTTCCTTTGCTGATACATCTACTAAAGCGTTTATGTGCGGATTGACTTCTTGAATGCGGTTTAACGAACTTAAGACCGCCTCACGCGATGAGATCAACCTAGTTTTAATGCCATGAGCAAGCTCCACTGCTGTCCAATTCCAAAGCTCTTTTGAATTCATTTTCCCTTTTTGGTTTAATTTTTCCAATCGAACTCCTCCTATCATAAGATTTATAACAAGTAGACTGTCCGGCAAACTTACAAATACGAATTTTTAGATTTCCTGCCTAATTTCTTTTTCGACAATTTCACCATATTTACCTTCATAAAAGGTGAGTGGCTTACCTTCGCCAAAATTGATATCCTTCACTTCTCCGATAAATAAAGTATGGTCTCCGGCAATTTGTTTACTTTGTACGTTGCAAACTATATTAGCCAAAGCATTTTTTATTACCGGTACGCCATCCATCCAATCGAACTCTACTGTGTGTGTTTCTTTCATCTGTCCGGCGAAATGCATGGAATATTCCTTTTGAGCATCTGACAATATATTGACAGCAAATTTTCCGGAAGTATTGATTTTATCAAGCATTCTAGCTTTTTCACTAATAGATATTAAAACTAATCTCGGATTGAGCGAAACCGACATAAAAGCATTTGCTGTCATTCCATGTGCTTCACCGTCTGCTAAGGTTGTAATAACATTTACTCCAGTCGCGAATTTTCCCATTGCGTTTCTAAACGTTCTATCATCCATTCGCTAATGACCTCCTTAAAAAGTAAGCAATCCATTAGGAAATGACTCTAAAAGGTAATGAATTGGACAAATATTTACCTTACATGAGCCATTCCATTATTGGACTGCCGATTACATCTTCTTTTTCATAGATTTTTAGTCGGGGAGAATATCCCATAACATATTTTATTGGCTATTTTATTTTCTCAGGCTATCTTTTCTTATAATGAATTCTGTATTGGGTATACATAAAACGCTGCAAAAGCAGTTAAGTGTAATGGGCAGCGAACCATTCACAAAATATATACTTATCCGCTTGTTTTTCCTGATGAATGTCTTGTTTTATTGCCCTTTAGCGTAATAGCGGCATTCAAAAATCTTGCAGCCATTTGGAGACTTCCATGGACCGTGCTTCATTCCAGGAGGACGAGTTGCAACATCTCCCGCTTTAAATTCTTCGTTTAATTCCAAATCAATAATTGAACCTTCAATAATAATTAGCTCTTCCCAAAAATCATGAATTTGAACGCCATTCGGCGATGTATCAGTGCCCGGCTCAAACTGAAGGATACGCGTTGCAACTCCCTTTGTATCTGGATCTTCCGCAATCACCCGTTGTGACAAGCCTTCTACGTTCAATGGCTCTGCTTCAAAATTGCTGTAATGAGTAAATTCTAATTCTGTTTTTGGCATATGACTTCCTCCTCTGAATCTTTTAAAATTTTAGTATGGCAGTTTAATTCAAGTTTTTTATTTCTAGCTGAACGGACCCTATTTTCACTTGAAGGACTCCCCATCACCTGACAATTTCCAATAGTCAATCAGTTAATTTTGTACGGAAGCTTCCTCTGGAAGACCATAACTTTCTAAGCATTTGTCAGCTAATGCTACCGCTTCCTCGTATCCATAATTTCTGAATGAGAATCCTTTGGCAACAAATGGCGCGCCCGCATAAAACATTTCATATTGTTGATGGCGGCCGGCAAATTCACTGCCGATTACATCCCACGCAAGCTTAAACAGCTGTACTTTTTCTTCTACTTGAACCGTAGCCGAACGAATATACTTTTGCATGTCATTTCTCGTTTCAGGGTTGATTAATTCTTTATAGGAAGACGGCACTTGCAGAACACCTCCGCCAACAAGTTCTCTGAAAATATGAATCACTTGCGGATATAGTGTGTTTTGTAAACCCATTGCCCCATATAAGAAGCGTGAGTTTGGAACTGCTGTACCGTTTTTATCAATCGTACAATAATATTCTGAAGCGAGCAGCATTCCTTCAGCCGATGATGCCAGTGAAGCCAATTCACCTAATTTTTCTGCAACAGCCGGAATTTTATCAATGCCGTTAGCGGCTGCAATTTTTCTAGCCAAACCAATGATAAATTTGAGCTTGCTGACAAAACGGGTTTGTGCCTGGCTGTTCCCCAACCGGTGAGCCGGCGTCTCATGGAATTGCGCCTGTACCAATTTAATGTCTTTATAAATAAAAACACGCTCCCAAGGGATAAATACATCATCAAAGACGACTAAAGCATCACTTTCATCAAAACGAGTGGACAGCGGGTAATCATATGTACTTGGTTTGTCCGCTGCATAGCTTGGCCGTGCATACAGTTTCAATCCCGGGGCATCCATTGGAACAACAAAAGAGACCGCATAGGTTTCATCGCCAGGCTTTAATGGTGTAATACAACTGACAAGCAAATAATCAGATACGGCTGCCCCTGTCCCCAGCATTTGAGAACCCCTAATCACAATGCCATCCTGTCTTTCTTCATAAACACCGGTTGCCAGGAATTTTTCCTCTAACTCATGAGCTGCTTTACTGCGGTCAATTTGCGGAGGAATGATGACATAGGATAAATACAAGTCATTATCTCTGGCGAATTTATAAAAGTTCAGCGCGTTATTTTTCAATTTTGGATTTCCGCGTTCAAAAACCTCCGGTGAACTTGCAAACCCTGCCATAAATGCCGCAACATGGTCAGGGGATCTGCCAACAAAGCCAAATGTAGATTCAGACCACTTTGAAATCGCTTCCCTGCGATCCCGCAAATCTTCCCTGCTCTTTGGAATCATATAGATTTTATTTGCTATCGTTCCATCTTCTGTTTCATAGGTCATATTGTTACTCTCATCTGCTGCAATATCGTAGAGATTGGCAATAGTTCTAGTGATCCCTTTAAAAGCAGGATGAGTGGTTACATCATCTGCTTTTTTTCCGCCGATAAATACATTTCGCTTGTCTTTAATAGATTCTAAATATTGAGTTCCAGTCCTTACCATCAAGATCTTCCCCTCTTAAAATTTTACAAACACTTATACTTTTTAATGTAAATGCTTTCAATTTTGGTAAAGCGTAACTCTTACAAACTGATTAGGTCCTACACAAAGTGCGTTTTAATTATGGGAAAGGAATTTTAAAGTTTCTGAAGAAAACTTGGCACTCACCTCCCAATCCGTTCATTATATTCATAGCTTGTTCTTCCCTTATGTGACACGAATATCATAATATCGTCAAGAATATTCACACTTCGTGAAGCCATTATATGATTTGGAGCTTCCTCCAAGTCAATAGCCATTTGAGAGACTTTTGAATTCATTTTCATAAAAAAATGGAGTAACTCCACTTTTTTTGTTTGATTTAAAACAGTTGCAAGCCTGGCATCTCTGTGTCCTTAAATCGATGAAAAAAAGCCCATTTTCTTGACATAAAGAAAATAGGCTTTTATCCAAAGAAGTAAAGACTTTTTACTTTTTATTTCAAATTAAAGAAAACTTGCCGATTGGAAAGCCGTTAGGCGTAGACGAGTGAGTTAAGCGGCCGCCTGAATAAACTTCTTTGAAGCTTTGCGATGAGCTTTGAAAAGCTTCTATGAATAACGTCGCGCAGGAGCACCGCTTATTCTTTTAACTTTAAATTGGCATCTACATCGAATTATCGTCTTTGCTGCTGATTTATACTAAAAGTATAAAAAATGGCCGAAGCAGCAACTTCGGCCATAAGAAAGCAACATTATCGGTCTATTTACGCACTTTTTCCCCCAACTTGTCTTTTTTGTCCTATTTTTTCGATTTCTTCCAAGGTTCGTCCGCGAGTTTCAGGAACGCGTATCCGTATAAATACAACCCCAAGTATACAAATAACACCGAAAATTGCGAAAACGGCTTCTTGTGACATCGAAGCGGTCATGATTGGAAATAACAATCCAACTAAGAAAGAGCCAATCCAGTTAAATGATGAAGCCAAACCTGACGCACGTCCACGAATCGCCAGCGGGAAAATTTCTCCAACTATAACCCAAGTTAAAGGGGCCCACGTGAATGAATAAAGCGCTACATAGATACATAAGAAAGCAACGATCATCATCGGATTTGCATGAGGAATTAATGAATTCAATATTGCCGGCAAAATAAAGGACAGCCCCATAATCGTTCCGCCCACTGTTAATAAAGTACGGCGATTAAATTTATCAGCAATCATTATGAATACTAATGAACCTGCTACGAGAATAACCCCTTGAATAATTGGCCACATCAGCGCTGAACTAGCTGCATGCCCTGTTGCTTTTTCTACAATCAAAGGAATGTAATAGAAAATTGCATTAGCGCCTTGGAATTGTTGAAAAGCCGCTACACCCACTCCTGCAATGACCAAATAACGGTATTTATTACTCAATAATGTACCCCATGACGCTTTTTGATTTGCCTTCAATTCCTCTCTGGCAGTTTCTTGAATTTGTTTTATTTCAGACTCAATTTCTTCTTTTTTGGAGCGAATAAAGCTCAACACTTTGCGTGCTTCATCAAGTTTATTGTTCTTAATTAAAAAACGTGGTGATTCGGGTAACCGCAACACACCAAAAAATAAAATCAAAGCGGGTACAGCTGCCAAACTAAGCATCAACCGCCATGCCATTGTCTCCGGCAACCCTTTTAACAAATAATCGACAATGTACGAGAGCAGCATCCCGGAAACAATCATTGTTTGATTAATGCCTGATAAACGCCCGCGTAAACGCGCAGGAGCCATCTCCGACATATAAGCCGGGACCAGCGCAGAAGCAGCACCAACGGCTAATCCTAATAAAATCCGAACAACAATCAAAAAGTATTGCCCATTATGAGGGGCTATTCCTGACAAAATGGATCCAACAACAAAAATTAAAGCAGATATTAAAATCATTTTACGCCGTCCTAAACGATCAGAAAGCTGTCCGGCCAGTGCACCTCCGAAAATTGCTCCAAACATCACCGCAGAAGTAATCCAGCCAATAGCGCCGGCGCTGTTTTGAAGGTTCCAATCATTTTCCAGGAAAGGCAATGCACCCGTCATAACGCCAATATCATAACCAAAAAGAATGCCGCCAAAAGCCCCGAAAAAATAAATGAAGCCACTCGAGATTTTCTTTTCACCAACCATTAAAGTTCCCCCCTTAAGGTTTGAAATTTTTTTGTTTAAAAATCCCACTACTAAAATATTGATGGCTTTTTAAGAAATAAAGTTTTTTCAAACTGCAGGTCCACCTTCCTTACCGGTGATAATCCCGATATCGCAACCAAATAAGATACCTGCAAATGGGAAGAAGATAAACTTATTTGATACTTTACATTGTCTGTTTTCAATAACCCACACAGTTACGTTAATTTATGCGCTTTCATTTTTTCCTGAAAACTGCGGTCCCTCAGGCGAATTTGGAAATCATGATTTTGATTATATCCCTGATAATTCTGATTCCATTCCCTAACTAATGGAATATACACGCCGTTTAACGGATTGAGTTATCTAATTTCCCTCCAAGGAAGCGAAGCCTCCCCGGAGGGCAGCAGCATTATTACTTAATAATGACGTAATCTAAGCCAACAAGTTTTGCATAAGTTACAATTTGGTCTGTTGTTAAATTCAATGAAACAACTGTATGGTGACCGCCGCCATTCTCAATCCAGGCTTTAACTCCATCGTGGAAGTTTGGCTTGACGTTCCAAAGGACACGGGCCACCGGAAGCTCTGGAGCTGGTACAGTTGGCTCAAATGCCGAAACTTCGTTGATCAAAAGTTTGAAATGAGTACCAAAGTCAGCCATTGAAACAACAACACCGTCTCCCGCTTTACCGTCAAATACTAAACGTGCTGGATCTTCACGATCACCAATACCTAATGGAGACACGATAATTTTTGGTTTGTTACTTGCTAAAGTTGGGTCAACTTCAAGCATATGTGATTGAAGGACTGATTCTTGTCCAGCAGCTAACTCATAAGTGTAATCTTCCATAAAGCCAGTTGATTGGTTATGGCTCATCACTTTCAGTAAGCGATCGAGCGCTGCAGTCTTCCAATCTCCTTCACCAGCAAAGCCGTATCCTTGTGCCATTAAGCGTTGAACTGCAAGACCGGGAAGCTGTTTCATACCATATAAATCTTCGAAGTTTGTTGTGAAGGCATTGTAACCGCCATCATTAAGGAAACGTTTAATAGCGATTTCATATTTTGCTTGTTCTTTGACGCTGGCTTCCCAATCTTCTTTACTGTACGTACCATAATCAAATTCATAAAGTTCAGCGTATTCCGCAAATAACGCATCAATTTCTTCATCCTTAACAGCATTCACGTATTGAACAAGGTCTCCAATAGCAAAATAGTCAACTGTCCACCCAAACTGAATTTGCGCCTCAATCTTATCCCCTTCGGTAACTGCAACGTTACGCATGTTATCACCAAAGCGGGCGACTTTAATGTTGAAGCTTTCATTATAAGCAACCGCCGCGTCCATCCATTCTGCCATCTGCTGTTGTACTTCAGCACGTTGCCAGTAACCTGTTACGACTTTATTTTGTTTGTTCAAACGGGCATTGATATAACCATATTCACGGTCACCATGAGCTGATTGGTTCAAGTTCATGAAGTCCATATCGATTGTTGCCCAAGGAATACTTTCATTGAATTGTGTTGCTAAATGAAGTAATGGTTTTTGTAATAATTTTGTTCCGCGAATCCACATTTTCGCAGGCGAGAAAGTATGCATCCAAGTGATGACACCGGCAACTTCATCACGATAGTTAACTTCTTTCATGATGCTAGTAATTTTATCTGCACTGACAGCTAAATCTTGCAATACAAGCGGGTAAGGTAAAACACCGCTTTCATTTAATGCATCGGTCATCGTTTGTGCGTGCGCTTTGACTTCTGCTAACGTTTCTTCCCCGTAAAGATGTTGAGAACCTACGACAAACCAAAATTCCTTTTTTCCTACTGTTGACATAATGATCCTCTTTTCTTCATTTGATAGTTTGTATTACTTTTGACCATAATAGGCGTTTTCCCCATGTTTTCGTAAATAGTGTTTATCTAGAATACGTTGTGGTAATTCTTCAGCAAAATGATTTAATTCCCGTGCAAATAAATTCATTTTCGACACTTCATCTAATACCACACTATTCATTACCGCTGATTTTACATCTTTGCCCCAAGTAAATGGACCATGACCATGAAGCAAGACACCGGGAACTGCTAAAACATCTAATCCGCGCTTTTCAAAGGTCTCGATGATGACATGACCGGTTTCCGCTTCGTAACCACGATCAATCTCCTCTTGCGTCAAGAAGCGTGCACATGGTATAGAACCATAGAATGTATCTGCATGAGTGGTCCCCATCGCTGGAACATCGAGGCCAGCTTGAGCCCAAATTGCCGCCCAAGTTGAATGAGTATGAACGATACCGCCGATTTCCGGGTAATGCTTATAAAGCACGGCGTGAGTCGGTGTATCTGATGAAGGGTTCAACTCTCCTTCAACAACATTGCCTTCTAAATCAACAACCACCATATCGCTGGCTTTCATAGTTTCATAATCAACACCGCTAGGTTTGATAACAAATAATCCACTTTCACGATCAATGGCACTTGCATTTCCCCACGTATATTTCACGAGTCCATGTTTAGGCAAATCCAAATTAGCTTGAAATACTTCTTCTTTCAGTCGTTCTAACACGTCAATTCCCCCCGTTTTCCACTAAATGATCTACAGCGACCTGCTCAATCACTAAACCTTTTTTGTATCGTTCGGAAAATGCTTCAAATCCTTTAACATCAAATTCATCAGGATAAATTTCTTGCCTGTCAACCTCTTCAAAGACTTTATTATCAAGAAAGTCTTCAAGGCTTTCTTTTTGATCTTTGTTCATCATATAAGAAGCAAGAATAGCAATTCCCCACGCACCGCCTTCTCCTGCTGTTGCCATAACAGAGACTGGAGCATTCAATGCAGCTGCAGCAATTTTTTGCCCAACAACAGGGGTTTTAAATAAACCGCCGTGAGCTAAAATGCTATCAATTGAGATGTTTTCTTTCTTTGTTAAAATATCCATTCCAATTTTCAAAGCACCAAAAGCAGTAAAAAGATGAGTCCGCATGAAATTGGCTAAATTGAATTTGCTTTCAGGCGAGCGGACAAATAGCGGCCTGCCCTTTTCTAATCCTGTGATATTTTCACCTGAGAAATAGCCATAGCTAAGCAAACCGCCGCCATCCGAGTCAGCTTCCAAAGCTTTATTCAACATCACATCGAATAATTTATTTGAATCAACTTTTTGTCCCATCGCCTCTGAAAATTCACGGAACAATCCCAACCAAGCATTGATATCGCTTGAACAATTATTTGCATGAACCATTGCAACAGGGTTGCCGTTTGGTGTCGTTACCAAATCAATTTCCGGATACACTTTAGAAAGTTCTTTCTCTAATACAATCATGGCAAAAACTGAAGTTCCTACTGAGATGTTTCCGGTACGTTTCCTTACACTGTTTGTAGCAACCATCCCTGTTCCGGCATCACCTTCTGGTGGACACAGCGGAATACCAGGTTGTAAATTTTGTGATCTGTCCAGAATTTTCGCTCCAACTTCGGTTAATTCACCTGCTTTTTCGCCTGAGATATAGATTTTAGGAAGAATATCCCTTAGTTTCCAAGGATAACCTTTGGCCGCAATGAGTTCATCAAACTTTTTGATCATCGATTTATTGTAATCTTGCGTTGATTCATCAATCGGGAACATACCCGAAGCATCGCCAATGCCAATGGCTTTATTGCCAGTCAGCAGCCAGTGTATGAATCCAGCTAAAGTAGTCATTAAATCAATACGGGGTAAATGTTTCTCTTCATTTAATATTGCTTGATAAAGGTGAGCAATACTCCACCGTTCAGGGATATTGAATTGGAATTTATCAGTTAATTCTTTTGCCGCAACACCGGTTGTTGCATTACGCCAAGTCCGAAACGGAACAAGCAGCTCACCAGTGTTGTCAAAAGCCATATACCCGTGCATCATTGCAGAAATTCCAATAGAACCAATTGTTCGAATTGTAATTCCATAATTTCGTTCAACTTCTTGCTTCATTTCGCTATAAGCAGCTTGCAAACCAGTAATAATATCCACTAAGTTGTACGTCCAAATTCCATCATCCAAAATGTTTTCCCATTCATAACTTCCAGAAGCAATTGTTTCAAAACTATTATCAATCAACACTGCTTTTATACGTGTAGATCCGAATTCGATTCCAAGAGAAGTTTCTCCCTTGGTAATCGCTTGCTTAATATTTGTTTTATTCGATTTCACGTTAATCCCTTCTCTGACAGCGGTTTCAATATCTATAAAAGGAAAGAGTTTCTTTCCCTTCCGGTTAACTCGTTAACAACATCAGTATATAATTTGTACGTACAATTTGTCAACTATCAATATATATATATACTTACAATCAATATAACAATACACCGCCATTTTCTCCTTTATGTTTGTAATAAAGGAGAAAATGGCATAAAACCAAAATAAAAAACATAAAAAAATTGAACCTTCCGTTAAATTCATGCAAAAATAATACAAAATCTTTAATTTCCTCAAATTCCAACAAAATATGTACGTACAAATATTTCAAATTGGAAATAGAATGCGGATAACTATGAAAAAGTGAGTTAAATGAAACAAAATTATCATTCATCATTGATGGTAGAACATGTGTTGAATAATACAACATAGTGAATACTTGACCCTAGATTTAAACTAGAAAGGACCTGAATCATTATCAGGCCATTTTTTCTTCCAACTATTTATACTTATATAAAATCTTACGAATCAGAAACGCAACTAATATCGCATTGATTATCTTCAGTAGGTTTAGATGTCATTTCTATTAATTTTTCAAGTTTTTTAAAGGAACTAAAGGCGTTGTCCAGCTGGTGCAAAAGTTACTTGTTGACTTCGTTATCACAAGTTTATGAAGCCTTTTGAGTGTTCTAAGTAATTTAAATAACTAAAATGCATTTTCATATTAGCTTGTACCCCAAAAACTATTTATAGAGGTTTTATTACTTTTTTAACTTTAATATTTTGAGTTTGATTTGCTGTTTTATCGTTTTCCATCAAAAATGCACCGATGGCGACCATCACAATGATAAAAATTGACAAGAAGATATACGAATTATGGAAACCTATATTGGTATAAAGCTTCCCCATAACTGTTGAAAAAATAGTAACCCCGACTTGTTTGGCAAAATTAAAACCTAACATATAAACTGTTGCAGATAAACGAAGATCGAAAACACCGGTAATATATTTCATTATTGAAACTAACATTAAGGGCATTTCTAGGGATGCCATTAATCTCCAAACAGTTAACATCCATATATCAGTAAAGAATGCACTGCCAAGAACACGTATAAATAAAATGATCCCGTATAGAATAAGACCTTTTTTTGCTCCAACTTTATTGACAAACCACGGCGCTATAACCATAAACCCGGCTTCTAAAAATGTTTGAACGGATGCTACTTTACTAAAAAAAGATTCACCTGCTGATTTATGAGTGAAAAAACTGGCAAAATAGTTAGGGAACTGCTGATCAAAAACATCATACATGCATGCGCTTCCAATGATCAATAAGCAAAGTCCCCAAAAACTTTTTTTCTTAAAAACTTTTAAGATATTATCCTTATTCACATATTCGCTTTCATCTTTAACCCTTTCATCTTTTTGATAATCAAGTTTTTTAATTCTAACCATCCATAGTAAAAGACCTAAGATAATAGCAGAACAAGTAGAAGCCCAGAAAATGCTGTATGGATTACGGACAAACATGATACCGCCTATGAACGCTGCCGTGCCTCCCGCCAATGATCCAAACAACCTCACATGACCGTACTCAAATTTGTTGGCCCGGCTTGATCTTTCAATATAGGACTCCACAACGCCGACCCCGCCGTTAAGACATAAACTAAGAAAAGCTCCGCCAACAGCGGCACCAAATATAGGATTAATATTCAATAATGGTATAAAAGCAAATTGAACAAAAGGTCCAACAAATAAGAGACATAAAACCACAAAGGCAAACAAATACTTTTTCAGCCCTAATTTATCCTGAATCACACCATAAATAGGTTCAAGAATTAAAGCTGTCAGGGCCATTGTTGAGAAGACTAACCCTGAATCACCTGTATTTAAATGTCCTTGATTTTTTAACCAATATGGCAGAAAAGTTAACACTAACGCCCAAATCATAAAATAAAAGAAATACATACCGCCAAAATTCCAGAAACTAGCCTTTTTAAGATTGTTCATCGTTATCTCCTCATTTAATTATTTAGTTACAACCTCTGGCAATCTTGGTGTCCATCTTTCATCCGGCACAGGCACAGAGAAAATAGGGTTTCCACCTTCGTCCCATTGTATCTTTTGGGCTCGTGCATGACGATTCGGATCATAAAGCGGATCTCCATCGATTTCTGTATAATTTCTGGCATGATAGATTAAAATATCTTCTTTGCCGTTTTCAGATACTGTAAAACTATTATGTCCCGGACCAAATTGATTGTTTGGTGAATAACTTTGAAAGACAGGTTCTTTGCTTTTGGTCCATGATTTTGGATCCAATAAATCATCATTTGCATCTGCCGTTAACATCCCCATACAATACTCCGGACCAGTAGCACTTGCAGAGTATGTTATAAATACTTTTTCATTTTTCATTAATACTGATGGTCCTTCGTTCACCCAAAATCCTTTAATCTCCCATGGAAGTTCTGGTTTCGAAAGCATTGCCGGCCGGGTTGATAAGGTCCAGGGATTATCCATTTCGGCAATATAAATATTTGAGTGCCCTTTAATATTTAAATCTTGTTGAGCCCAAACGTAATATTGAATCCCTTTGTGTTCAAATGTTGTTGCATCAAGTGCAAACGTTGGCCATTCTGTCTTAATTTCCCCTTTTTCTATCCATTTTCCCTTAATTGGATTGTCAGATTCATTTTCTATGACAAACATTCTATGATTAAATGTGTCATCTTCAATTTCTTCGTTAGGAGCAGCTGCAAAATAGATATACCATTTGTCTTTGATTCGATGTATCTCGGGAGCCCATATTAAATGGCTCATAGGTCCGGATTTGTGCTTCTTCCAAACAACATACTCAGGTGCATCATGTAATCCATTAAGGTGAGCTGCGCGTCGAAGAATAATCCGGTCATATAATGGATGGGAACCTGTAAAATAGTAGAAACCATCTGTGTGTCTATATACAAAAGGATCGGCTCTTTGTAATACAATGGGATTTAAAAAATTTGTCATAACCAAATCACTCCTATTCTTAATGCCTTTTAACCCTGAGAACTAAGAATCATTTATTTTCCGGCTCTAAGGGATAAGTGTAGTCCTTCATAAAAGATGTTTTTTTGGTTATTCACCATAAATTCATAAAGCGAAGTAATGAAGCTGTCTTCCAGTCACTTGCGCTGCTGCTAATTTTCCTCAAGGTTTACGTCCGCACCTGAGAGTTTTTAAACAATAACACCGTCGAGACATTCCCTGACTACTGTAGACGAAATCCATCCATTTGATGTTTCAATAAGCACCACCTGAGCAGATTCCGATTCAAAATCTGACCCCAATGGTATATTTTATTAAGGACTTCACCTCCCATCCATAAACATACGTATATGTTATTAATTGAAATTAAAAGGTATAGATTTGTACGTACAATAAATATAAAATGAAGCCTTTTCATTTGTCAATTATTTTTTGAAAATTACTTATAGTATTTGAATTCAATACAAACAAATAGCAACCCTTTTATTAAATGTGTTAAAATAATATTTGTACGTATGTATTTTTGGAGGCATAACATGGTTGCAAAATATATTCAAATACAAGAGGAAATTAAATCGTGGATTCTTGAAGGGCTTATTGAACCGAATAAAAAAATAGGGTCTGAAAGTGAACTTATGGAGAAATTTGGCGTTAGCCGCCATACTGTCCGTCAGGCGATTGGAGAACTTGTTAATGAAGGATGGCTTTACCGAATCCAGGGCGGCGGCACCTATGTTGTGGATCGTTTCTCGGACACAAAAGTCCATACAAATAAAACTATCGGGGTCATAACCACATACCTTTCTGATTATATTTTCCCTTCAATTATCAGGGGTATCGAGTCTTATTTATCTCAAAACGGCTATACACTGCTTTTGACAAGCACTAATAATAATATTGAAAATGAAAAGAAGAGTTTACAAAACATTATCACTAAGAACATTGACGGCCTGATTGTTGAACCAACAAAGAGTGCTTTGCATAACCCCAACCTTGGTTATTACTTGAATTTAGAAAAACATAAAATCCCTTATGTCATGATTAATGCTTCATACCCCGAACTTGCAGCGCCAAGTTTTACTATGGATGATGAAAAAGGCGGATATTTGGCAACTGAGCATTTACTTAAATTAGGACATAAAAAAATCATGGGCATTTTTAAAACAGACGACTTGCAAGGCGTTAACCGGATGAAGGGATATATCCAGGCTCACCGGGATCAACATCAGATTCCTTCTCCTGATATGATCGTGACTTATACAACCGAAGAGCATAAGGGGCCTTTGAAAGCAAAAGTAAAGGAATATCTTTCAAGGCCGTTATCTGATAGGCCTGAAGCAATTTTTTGCTATAACGATGAAACAGCTATGAGAATATTAGACGTTGTACGCGAGCTCAACTTGAAAGTCCCTGAAGATTTATCAATTGTTGGTTATGATGATTCTCATCTTGCCAAAATTTCAGAAGTTAAGTTAACAACGATTAGGCATCCAAAAATAAAGATGGGTGAAGCTGCAGCGAAGTCTATTATCGATATGCTTGAAAATCATCAAAACAACATTGAATCTGCAACATTTGAGCCTGAGCTTGTTATTAGACATTCAACAGCAAGAGCAAAAGGTTAACAATGAATTAATCTAAGCGGCATAGGGAAACAACCTTCTCTTATGCCGCTTCTGCTTATTAAAAAAATTCGATAGTTTATACCTTAAAGCAAGTGAATCTTTTTCACCTTCCAAAAAACTTATTAACAATTCTTTTAAATTTCCCGAATATGAACAGAAGAATTGAAAAAATTAACTATATAAACTAATGGGAGGTTAACAACTTGCAAAGGTCATCACAACCATTAAGCTCATCCGAAATCGGTACCTTATGGCTAACTTATCTTGAAAAAACGTTTATCATGAGAGTTCTGGAATATTTTATTGAGAAATCAGATGATAAACAAGCTAAGAATATAATGACTGATTTATGGCATAACTTGAAAACATATGTTGAAAAAATAGAAGTTACTTTTAAAAATGAAGATATTGCTATTCCCAATGGTTTTAATGAACGAGATGTAGATCGAAACGCTCCTAAGTTATTCGACTTCGGTTTTGATATTATGTTTGTTCGTATTTTGAAAGAAATTAGCATGGGAATGTATACCCTCCATTTAAATATGGCCTATCGTGAGGATGTTGTCTTAATATACAAAGATCTTACGGCCATTACTCAAAAATGTTATAACTCTTGCACGCAATATTTGCTTGAAAAGGGTATTCTTTCCCGGCCGCCTAACGTTACACATCCAATCACCAATGAGATCGTTAATGATACTAATTACTTAAATGGTTTTAACCTTTTTGGTGAAAAAAGATCATTAAATACAATTGAACTTGGATATCTTCACCATAGTATTGAAACGAATAATATTGGTATACAGCTGATTACCGGATTTGCGCAATGCGCTAAGAACAAAGAGGTTAAAGATTACTTTGTAAAAGGGAAAGAAATTTCAAAGAAAATAATCAAGGAATTAGAAGAAAAAATGCTGCAAAGCGACATATCTTTTTCTGCAGCTTCTGGAAACTTTGTTACAAACTCAACAAAATCACCATTTTCAGATAAGCTTATGATGTTTTGCATTTTTCTTTTGAATAGTTTCGGTTTAGGAAGCCAAAGCTTCGGTGCCATTTTCAGTCTTAGAAATGACTTGACTTTAAAAATGGCGTTAATGGCTAAAAATATATACTTTTATGCAGAAGACGGCATCAAAATTATGATTAAAAACGGATGGCTGGATCAACCGCCGCAAATGGCTGACCGGAACAAAATTATAAGAGGCGAATAATTTTTACTACATAAAGATCAATCGTTGATTGGTCTTTTTTTATCAAAAATAATAAGGCCATCAACAGGAGCAGGATTTATTCCCATTGATGGCTATCATAGTTATTCACATTATCCACATTATCCACAACTTTTTGGGGTCTGACCCTAATGCGTTAGATGCGCGACATCTTCTTCTGATATTTCAACTGTTTTGGCGTTATTTGGTAATGTCACAAATTTAGTTAGAAATGCACTAATAAAATATAGAATGGCTAAAATCCATATAATGCCTGTATTACCGACAACATTAATGAAAAGAGCTACAATAGCCGGCCCTACAAAGACACATAGACCTGCACCTAAATTTAGTATTGACATTGCAGCACCCTTTTCATCTTTTACAAGTGATGGAACAAGTGCCGAGAGAGGAACGTATCCGGCTATACAACCTCCCCATAGAATACCAATAATTAAGATGATCCAAAAGTTACCGCCTACAAATTGTGGTGCATAATAAAACATGAGTGTAAAGACACCGCAGCCGACACCGCCGAACCACATAACCGTATTTCGCCAGCCAAATTTATCACCAATGAAGCCAAAGAATAAGTTAAAAGCGATATTGCTTATAAAAATGGTTGCCCATAAATGCAGCCATACTTCAGTCGAAATATTATAACTTTCTAAATAGGTCGGGATGAAGACCGGAAAGGCATATTGTGCTGCTTGATTGATAATTCTAACGATGCCGGCAATGCCAACCTTTGGTTCCTTTTTGATAATTGTTAAACCATTCAAAAGTTCTTTGAATTGTGCCGTTCCTTGATGACTTGTCTTTCTTTCTAATTTGTCGCGGTTAATAACCAGTGCAAATATAGCGCCTAAAATAACCCAAATAAGAGCACTCCATAAAGTATTAATATGGCCTAAATGCTTAATTGCCCAGCTGGAGTAATAAGCCCCAAGAACATTGATCCCTCCCGTAAATACGAACCAAAACCAACCAACAGCAGAGCCAAGCTTTTTCTGAGGTGTTCTATAAGCAATCCATACAAGAAAAGCATAAGAGAAGAGCGGGTATCCAAAGCCCCTAAGCATATATGTTGGCAGCATCGTTAAAAACGATAACTTAGTTATTCCAATCCCTACGAAACCTATAGTACCGATGATATAAAGGATTAATCCTGTCAGCATCGTCCGTTTCGTTCCTAACATATCTACAAGCACGCCCGAGAACCAAGAGGAAACTGCAATGGTTATACCATAGCATGTAAATAATGTTGCAGATTGCTGCAATGTTAATCCATGATGGACGAGATAGGGACTTAACCATCCCTGTTCGAGGCCATCTCCCATCATGAATATCATGACTCCCAAGTATCCCCAAAAAAGATGTGAAGGTATCCCTATCTTATCAAGAAAATTATTGTTATATGGTATCGCTTTCACTTTTATCACCAAATTTCTTTATAAATTAGGTAAAGAACAACCATTTGTAATCTGGATATTCAAATTAATTAATTTGTTATATCGATAATTAGGAAAGTAAACATAACAATTTATATGAAACATTCACTTTCCTAATATTAAATTTCGTTATTACCAAATCGTATAACCGCCATCAATCACAAAAACAGATCCTGTCGTAAACGATGAGGCGTCAGAGGCCAGCAGAACAATGGTCCCGCCAAGTTCGTATGGTTCGCCCAGCCTTTTCATAGGCACTAGGTCGAGCACCCATTTCAATTCACCATCTTCTTCAAATAGCGGGCGTGCCATTTCAGTCTTCATATAACCCGGCGCAATGGCATTAACGCGAATATTATCATTGACCCATTCTGATGCAAGACTTTTGGTCATCATGGCTACTGCAGCCTTTGATGAATTATAAGCTGTCTGAGATTCCCGGTTAGCGATAATCCCGGACATTGAAGCTGTATTAATGATGGAACCTCCGCCATTTTCCTTCATGACTTCCCCAACATACTTTGCAACTAGGAATACGCCATTAATATTGACATCGATTGTCTTTTTCCAATCATTATAGTCTTGATCAAGCGCATCGATTTTTTGGCATATGCCAGCGTTATTAAGGAGAATATCTATTGTATTAAATTTACTGACCGCTTGTTGGATCATTTGTTGAACGTGATCTTCTCTTGTCACGTCAACTTCTATCCCTAATGTCTTAACATTATAAGTTTCTTTTAATTCTTGGGCAGCCTTTTCAGCTGCCTCTCCCTGAATATCAACAACAACTATATTGGATCCAAACTGCGCAATCGCTTCAGCCATTTCTCTTCCCAAGCCGACAGCACCGCCTGTAACAATAGCAGTCTTCCCTGTTAAATCGAATATTTTTTTATAATCCATTAACGCCACGTCCTTTTAAAAGAAATGTATAAATATAAATTAAGGTTTTAAAACAACTTTAAGGGATTCTTTGCCGGACTTAACCATTTCAAAACCTTTTTGAAAATCTTTGAGCGGTAATTGATGTGTTACAACACCTTCAGTTGGAAAGTCGCCATTAGAAATCCCTTCAATGACAAGATCATAGCAGTATGGTCCTAAGTGAGATCCTAATAGATCGAGTTCTTTACGGTCACTGATAATGCTCCAGTCAACAGTAACCGGATCCTTAAATACGCTAAATTCGACAAAGCGGCCTAATTTTCTTATCATACTTAACCCTTGTTCAACTGATTTTGGATGACCTGTTGCTTCGATATAAATATCGCATCCATAACCATCCGTCATGTTTTTAATTTCTTTTACAACATCTACTTTAGAAGGATTTAATACAATGTCTGCACCAAACTTTTTAGCAAGTTCCAAACGCTCGTCAACAAGATCTAAAACAACTAGTTTACCCGGCCCGCATTTCTTTGCGGCACCAACCATACCTAAACCGAGCGTTCCCGCCCCTGAAAGAACAACGAAGTCGCCAAGTTGAATTTGCGCACGTTGGACAGCATGAAGGGAACATGCATAAGGTTCTATTAAAATAGCTTTTTCAATCGGTAAATCATCAGGAACACGATAGTTAATAGCTTCTTTTGTAAATTTCATATATTCCGCCATACCGCCGTTAACATTATTTTGGAAGCCGTATAAGTCATGTTTTTCACACATCCAATATTGGCCTCTCTTACAAAAACGGCAGTTCCAACAAGGTACAATTTGTTCCGAAATAACACGATCTCCAATTTCAAAATCTTTAACTTTATCACCTTTGGCAACAACATGTCCGATAAATTCATGCCCTGGAATCATAGGCGCTTTAATATAAGCCGGCTGCGTTTCATCGCCCCAGAAACTAGGCGCACCGGTATACGCTTTTACATCGCCTGCGCAAATGCCGCAAGCTTCAACCTTAATAATAATTTCTTCATCATTTTCTAACTTAGGCGTCTCGACTTCTGCTAAACGATAATCTCCTGGATTATAAGCCATAACCGCTTTCATAGTTTCTGGAATAACAAATTGTTTAGACACTTCCGGTTTAACAGTTGCACTCATTTATGTTCATCCCCCATTTTTAATAGTCTTATTTTGGATTTTAAGCCATAGACACGTTTGGTTGATTGGATTTATGATGCTTTATATGACTGTGTACTGTTTTAATAAATTGATAATGTCCGTGACGACCTGTCGCACTAAAAGAATGGGTAATAAAATAATCTCTATATTCTTCTACACCTTTTAATAGAAATCCGTCGGTGACTCCTGTAGCTGTAAAAAAGCAATTTTCTGTTTTCACAATATCATCCAGCTTCAGCGGTTGATTTGGATAAGTGATTCCCATGTCGACACAACGTTGATATTCCAATTCATTCTTTGGCAAAAGCTGTGCTTGAAAATTACCTCCTAAACATTTTAATCCTGTGGCCGCTATAACCCCCTCCGGCGCA
Organism: Scopulibacillus cellulosilyticus; assembly: GCF_042665295.1. Taxonomy (NCBI): domain Bacteria; kingdom Bacillati; phylum Bacillota; class Bacilli; order Caryophanales; family Sporolactobacillaceae; genus Scopulibacillus; species Scopulibacillus cellulosilyticus. The sequence continues at coordinate 151,984 of NZ_JBHTCO010000017.1, read as the reverse complement.
CCGCCAATGCCAACAAACATATCAATTTTTTTTTCAATAATGGCAGTACTTACTGCACACGTGATATCAACGTTTGAGAACAACTTTGCTTTGGAGCCGATTTGGCGAATCTCATCAATCATCGACTGGTGTCTTTCTCTATCCTGAACCATAATATTAAGATCTGAAACAGGCTTCCCTAAGGACTTTGCAACGGCTTTTAAGTTGTCAGTGAGCGGTCTCTCTATATCAATTACTTGACTTGCTTTGGGACCAACAGCAATTTTTTTCATATACATATCCGGAGCGTGCAATAAGCCGCCTTTCTCGGCAACAGCCATAACAGTGATCGCATCGCCTTGTCCCTGAGCAACACAAGTTGTGCCATCAACCGGATCAACGGCTATGTCAACTATTGGCCCTGAACCAGTTCCAACTTTTTCATTGATATAAAGCATTGGTGCCTTATCCATTTCACCTTCTCCAATAACAATGACGCCTTCAATATCTGTTTGATTTAACAAATTCCGCATGACATTGGTACTTGCACCATCTGTTTCATCTTTTTTCCCCCTGCCGATCCAGGGATAAGCGGCAATAGCAGCTTTTTGAGTAATATTCAATAGGTCAGAAACGATACTTTTCATACAGTCAACAGTCACCTCTTTTTATAAAATTGATTGATTAAATCAATAATGTTGTAATGATTTAATGGAATCTAAAAAGATCGATAGGATTAAATAAGCTGATGCGGCGCCGGGGTCAATAGCACCTTTTGAACGTTCCCCTAGTCTGCTGGATCTGCCCTTTTTTGATAACAAATCTTTTGTTGATTCCATCCCCTGTTTTGCTGCTTCAACAGCGCTTTCAAAGGCTAGGCTAGCTTCACCTGTTTCAGTAAATTGTTTTTTTAATGTTTCAGAGAAAGGTATAAGTGTATCCATCATCGTTTTGTCGCCAACTTCAGCCCCGCCGCGTTCTTTGACACCATCAACAAAAGCGGCCCAATAGTTGACAAGGTCGCTGTCATTTAACTCAGATTTATTACCTGCAATCTTGGCCCCTCTTAAAAGCCCTGTCGCATATAAAGGACCGACAGATGAACCTACTGCACTTAAGAATGTACGCGCAACTGCCATACTAATTTTTGTACAATCTTCTTCATCTTTTAAATCGGAATCTAACTGTTCATTAACAGCTTGCCACCCAATTGACATCGTCACGCCATGATCGCCGTCACCTAATTTTCTATCAAGCTCTGATAAATAATCTTTTTTGTCTTCTATCATTTCTACAACATTTTTAAAGAATTGTTTTAAATCATTTGCACTATATATCATGTCTATCCTCCTATTTTTGAACGAACATTGGGCAATCAGCAGGATAATCGATTAGTTCCGCTAATTCTTCGTCTAATTTCATGAGTGTAATGGAACAGCCGCCCATTTCTAACGATGTCATGTAATCGCCTACATAAGAACGATGAATTTTTACACCTTTTTCTTTAAGCACTTGTTCAACTCTCCTAAACATAATATATAACTCCATCCTTGTAGTGGAGCCTAGGCCGTTAACAAGAACCGCAACATTATCCCCCTTTTCCAGAGGCATATCCGCCAAAATATCATTTAACAAACGATCTGCAACCTGATCAGCGGATTGAATTTGACCTTTTTCAATACCCGGTTCACCATGATGGCCAAGGCCGATTTCCATTTCATTTTCCTCAAGTACAAAACTTGGCTCTCCCGTCTGAGGCAAGGAACAAGGACTTAACCCTACACCCATTGATCGTGTGTTTTCATTTGTCTTCTTAGCAACTCTGACAACATCGTCTAAATGATAGCCTTTATCCGCAGCTGCACCTGCAGTTTTAAAACCAAAAAATTCACCTGCAATACCTCTGCGTTTTTCACTTTCTTCTTTCGGGGCAGATGCAACATCATCTGTAGTTAGAACTGTTTCTACACGAATATCCTCCATCTCAGCCAATTCTTTCGCCATGCCGAAATTCATAACATCGCCCGCATAATTACCATGTAAAATGACAACACCTGATCCTTTATCAACTAATTTTGCCGCCTCTAAAATCGGATCAGGAGAAGGTGAAGCGAAAATATTACCTATCGCAACGCCATCCGCCATACCATCCCCGACGTACCCCATAAAACCTGGCTCATGCCCTGAACCGCCGCCAATAACAACACCTACTTTGCCTGGCTTAGTTTCTCTAACTGTAACTATGGTTCGGCTATTTTTAGGGGATTGTTGAATATATGTTGGATGCGCTTTCAAATATCCGTCAATCATTTCATCAACAACATTTGTTGGATCGTTCATCAACTTTTTCATTTTAACTGCAGGCTCCTTTCAAAAATTGTCTTTCCTTTTCATTTATTTTTTCGACTTTATGTGCTGAACGCCCGCCATTATACTCTGAATTCAAATAAGCTTCAACAACCTTTTTGGCATGTTCAATACCTATGACTTGAGCACCCATCGTTAAGATTTGCGCATTATTGCTTTTTTGGGCTCTCTCAGCAGAATAAGTATCATGGCATACCGCTGCCCGAACGCCTGGAACTTTATTTGCGGCAATCGAAACACCAAGCCCTGTACCACATAACAAAATACCTCTGTCATACTTATTTTCAACTATATCCTGGGCAACTTTAAAAGCAACATCAGGATAGTCAACGGCTTCGCATGAATAGCATCCGAAATCTTCAACTACATGACCCAGTTCATTTATATATTTTTTTATTTCTTCTTTCATATTATAAGCGTTATGGTCTGAACCAAGCGCAATTTTCAAAAGAAACACCCTCTCTTTACTGCTGAATATATCTGAATTTTATTGACTATAATCATATAGTAATCGTTTGTTTTTATTTTGTCAATTCATTTATTTTCGTTTACTTTCATTTATTATCATTTCATTAAAAAATGATCTTTCAAATTCATTATTTATTGTTATAATAAAGGTAATTAAACAATTTTATTGTTACGGATACAAAAACAACTATGTTTGAATATAAGGTGATATTATATGGCGAAAATGTTTATGGCTGAAAGACGAAATAAAATTATGGAGTTGCTTAATCAAGAACAACGGATAACGGTTAAGGATCTATCGAAAAAAATGGGTGTATCAGAAGCTACTCTAAGGTCTGACCTTAATAAAATGGAAAAAGAGGGTTTGTTGACCCGTACATTTGGAGGGGCTGTCTTAAACGATTATGTTGAAAACGGTACCAGTTTTTCAGTAAGGGAAAAGAAAAATAAAGCAGAAAAAGTTAAAATTGCCCACCAAGCCATTGAGTTGATAAAAAACAACCAATGCATTCTACTTGATGCCAGTTCAACAGTTTTAGAACTTGCCAGACTGTTAAAAAATAAACCCATTCGGTTAACAGTTGTCACAAATGGCATTAATACTGCTTTAGAATTAAATGAAAACGCCGAAATAACGGTAATCTTGCTTGGAGGGATTGTAAAGCAAGGTTCAAGTTCTTTAGAAGGGACATTAGGCGTAGATTTATTAAATAAAATCAACGTTGATCAAATGTTTACTTCGGGAAATGGATTTACTTTTGAAACAGGTTTAACTGATTTTAATTATTATGAAGTAGAATTAAAAAGAGAAATGATAAAGAAAACAAAAAAAGTCAATGCATTAATAGACCATACCAAAATTGGTAATACATCTATTGCATCATTTGCAAATGCAAATGAAATTGACACTTTTATTACCGATCAGCCTGTGTCAAAAGACACGTTAGATCTTTTTTCAAAAAATCACATTACTTTTATGTGTCATGAGAATTAAGTTTTTATATAATGAAGTCCAATATCGGAAGTACAATGAAATCTTGTACAAAACCGTGATATTGGACTTTTTTGTATGGTTTAAAGCATTGTATCTTTACTTATTGAGTTTTTAACCAATTTACATTACATTAGAGACTGGAAGTAACTGATAACTTCGGATTTATGAATGAATGAGGATGAACCTTATGGCGAAACGAAAAATTGAATTTCAAGATTTTATGAATGAAACTGAGCGTCTGCTATTGGAAAAAGGGTATGAAAGCTTTCATTTTAAGCTGTTAGCGGATCGGCTAAATGTGGCAAGGAGCACAATCTACGAGTATTATGCCAACAAGGAAGAACTCGTTACAGCCTATATGCTTAACATTATGAACTGGATTACCGCTGAAAGCAATGCTTTGGAGTCTTCAATATCTCCCTTACAGCAGTTGAAAAGTTTAATGCATATTTTTATAAAATATTCTCAGATCCATCAAATCTCACAGATGATTCCATTAATAAACCGCAGCAGTTCACCTGCGGTTAAATCTTCAATTGACAGGCTTTCCGAGGAACACGAAAAACTTTATCAAATGATAACTCATTTAATTGAAAAAGCGAAAGATGCCGGTGAAATCCGCCCCGATATACCAAGTTCCGTTCTTGCCCGGTTTTATTTCACAGCTATTGATATTCCAAATAACGAAGCGCTGACAGACCGGGATTGGAGCGACATGATTTTCTTAGTTTTATATGAAGGAATGAAAGGATCAAAAGGATCCTGAACAGTCAAAGCATCAAAATTGACAGTTGTGTCGGAATCTGAGATGATAGCTTCAACAATTAAATAAAAATTTTGTAATTTCCACCGACACTTGTGTCAAAATCATTGAACTAAGGGAGGACTTGACATGTATGTTGTAGTCAATACAATTGCCACTGAGGATACTGAGAGAGTAGCCGAAAGGTTTCGTAAATCGGCACCGCACTTAAAAGCATTTAAAGGATTTGTCAATATGGAGCTGTGGAAGGCTGACAACAAAATTGAAGCCATTTCGCGCTGGGAAACAAAAGAGGCCTTTGATGCCTATATTAACAGTGACATGTTTCAAAAGCATCACTCCCACAAAGCAGAAAAAAGTAATTCTAATTCGCAAGCGAGCGTATATGAAGGAGAAATTATCACCTGATACACCCAGGTGCAGACTATCGGCTTTAAACTATACGCCCCTTTTTCAAAAGAGTACGGTTATAGTTTTAAAAAATGACTCCACCCAAGCTTTTAGCAAACATAGCTAGGGTGGGTTTTTTTTCACTATTATAAGCTCTGCTATGTATTAAAAGAAACGTTCAGTTAAATATAAAGTAAAAAACACCAAGTGAGCGCCTTTTGAACTCTTCTTTAAATTTAATGAATTGGTTTGTTTAACCATTCATATGCGTGTATTGCCAGTTCAAGACATAGACGATTATGCGGCATAAACTTATCCTCACCTATCATTCTCTTCAATTTTTCTAGACGTTGGTAGAGTGTTTGACGTCGAATATATAGAATTTCTGCAGCTTCTTGCTTTGAACAGCTATTTAAGAGTACCTTTAGCGTTAATAACAAATGGCTGTTGTGTTCCGCATCATACTCAAGAATTGGACCAAGATAGTCATTAATAAATGAGTTCAGCGCAAAAGTATTATTCTGTATAAAAAGTCTATATACCCCAAGTTCATCAAAAAGGAGGGTAGAACTTTCTGAAGGAAAGCGCATCATCTGTTCGGCTTCTTCAAAATGAAGATTAATCTGATGATAGTTGCATGAAATTCTCCCAATCCCCAAACGAATACCAACCTCAGCACCAAAGGCTTTTTTACATGACTTTTCCAATTCCAAAGCGACCTTTTTTGATTTTTTACGAATATCAGAGTTATCGCCTTCATCTCTTTCAATAAGCAGCAAATAAACTCTGTATCCCTTGCTAAGAATAAATGCACGAAATCCACAGCGGGTTATAACTAAACGGAAAATTCCAATTAAATCATGGAAAGGAGAATCTGTTTGTTGGTCGTAGTAGTCACTCCCTTGTTTCATTTCTAAAATAATAGGAAGGTATGATGGCGGGGAATCTTTTTTATTTTTAACCCCTAAAAGTGTTTGAATATGCTCTTTGTCCTTAATCTTATCTTGGAGAATGTCATCAAGTATCCGGTGCTGGTTATCAATAAATCGTTCCTCCGCAAACATTTTTCGTAATAGAATTTGGGCCATTGATGTAGCAGTATAATCAAGTGACAAATAAAGAAATTGATCGGGATCATGGTCATGCAGGATGACACCAATATATGATAAGGCATGCCCCATAGCCATTATTGGTTGATAAAGAATTTGTTCCCCTTCTGAGATAGATAATGTCTTTTTATTTTGTCCAGAAATATCAGTATGGGGTATAGAAGTTTTGAATGAATGAACAAAGTCCTTTTCAATTGACTGAGACATCTCTGGTATAAAAAGAGAGGAATTATCTAAATTGATAAAGAACGTTTGCTCATTTGTGAATTTATGAAAGTTATAAAGGACCTTCTTTATACTTTGAGTTTCAAGAGTCAGTCGTTGAATATCCAGCGAATACTTTTCAAGATCACGCATGGCCTCTATATGGCGATACATAATGGTTTCATGCAAGTCCATAGTTATATTGACAAAATGGACGGGTTTTTTAAAAGCAATTAAAGGAAAATCATGCTGTTCTGCCAACTCTATCATATCTTGAGGAATTTCCCCGATGACTGATCCAAGCTCAATACATAAGCCGGCTGCCCTTTTTTTAATTAATTCGCGTAAATAACAAAGACGTTCACGACTATCTTTGCCGAATCCGCTGGCAGTAGACAGAACTAATTCTCCCCCATTGAGAAAAGAATAGCCTCCAGGTGTTTCAAGAATATGTACCCATTGAACCGGGTGTAATAACCCATTATGCCCGGCTGCAACATCTGCATCTTGGAACAATGGGCGTTTTAGTACATCTTTAATAGTAAAAGTGAAATTTTCGTTAAGCATTGAATTTGCCTCCAAAAGGGATTATTAGTCATTCGTTATCTCCCCTACTAAACTTCATCTCTTATTCTCAATTTTTAAGGCGGAAATCTTGCAGACGGTTGCATCGGGATAAACGATGTCAATATATTATCTATTATAAGTTTACACTTTGTCTATTTTCATGTAAACGCTAACATGGTAGAATCTTATAAATAGATTGAATTATCCACCAATGCTTTATATGAAAGGAGAAAACGATGGCTGATCAATTACAAAAGGGTTTGAAAAGGCGCCACATGACATTGATTGCTATAGCAGGTGTTATTGGAGCAGGACTTTTTGTAGGAAGCGGGGTTGTCATTCATTCAGCTGGCCCCGGATCAATTCTTTCTTATGCAATAGCTGGAATGCTTGTCGTATTCGTAATGAGAATGTTGGGAGAAATGGCATCCGTAAACCCGACCAGCGGTTCTTTCGCTCACTATGCTCATGAAGCTATAGGTCCGTGGGCAGGTTTTACAATCGGGTGGCTGTATTGGTTCTTTTGGGTTATTGCAATCGCTCTTGAGGCAACCGCCGGGGCAGCTATTCTGCATTCTTGGTTTAGCAGTATCCCGTTATGGTTAATCAGCTTAATTTTGATTATTTTGTTAACGCTGACCAACCTTTTTTCCGTAAAATCATACGGCGAATTTGAATATTGGTTTTCGTTAATAAAAGTTGTCAGCATTATTTTATTCTTGTTTATCGGTTTTACATTTATTTTTGGTTTCGCACCCGATAGCAAGCCCGTTGGTTTCTCAAATTTGATTGGACAAGGCGGATTTATGCCAAAAGGATTTGGAGCGGTTTTGTTAGGTGTTGCCACAGTGATTTTTTCTTTTATGGGAACAGAAATTGTTGGGATTGCAGCTGGAGAATCAGCCGAGCCCCAAAAAGCTATTACAAGAGCAACCAATTCAGTGACGTGGCGGATTATGGTTTTTTATATCGGTTCGATTATGGTCGTCGTTACACTGCTCCCTTGGGGGTCATCAGAAATTTTGCAAAGTCCTTTTGTCGCTGTGCTTAATTATATTGGCATTCCTTTTGCCGCTCAAATTATGAATTTCATTGTCTTAACAGCTGTATTGTCTTGCCTCAATTCCGCATTATACGCAACATCGCGCATGCTGTTTGCCCTAGCTGAAAAAGGCGAGGCACCGAAGCGCTTTTTAAAGGTTAGCAAAACTGGTGTTCCTGTTCAAGCCATTTTAGCCAGTACCGTTTTCTCTTATGTAGCCGTAATCATGAATTATATCTCGCCAGAAACGGTTTTTTTATTCTTGGTTGATTCGTGCAATGCAATCACATTGATTTTATATTTACTCATTGCTATTTCTCAATTACGTATGAGAAAGAAAATGGAAAGGGAGAACCCTGGCGCTTTAACAATTAAAATGTGGTTTTACCCGTACCTTACTTATTTCACCATTTTAGCTATTGCAACTTTATTAATTTCCATGGCATTTATTCAATCTATGCAAATCCAGTTACTGTTTACATGTGTGATTACCTTTATTGTTATTCTTTCATATATGCTGACAAAAAAGAAACAAACAAAAGTTACATATTCAGGAAACATTGATGTTAAAATGCAAAACAATGAATGGAAATAGGCAGTCCTTAGAAGTTAATTTAACTTTCACGATAAATGAGGAGGTTTTATCAATGACAAAAATTCAAAATAATGTAAAAACATTAACACATTTTATTGGCGGTGAAATGACGGAAGGGAAAAGCGGGCGTACTAGTAATATTTACAGCCCTTCATTTGGAGAGATCATTGGTTTGTGCCCGCTAGCTTCAACAGAGGAAGTGAACGAAGCTGTCGAAGCAGCGCATGCTGCTTTTAAAAAGTGGAAGAGAATTTCAGTTGGGAAAAGGGTACAAATTATCCACCGATTTAGAAGTCTGCTGGTAGAAAAAACGGATCAGCTGGCTGAAATGATTGGCCTTGAGAGTGGCAAAACCATTGCCGATGCAAAAGGTGAAATTGGCAGAGGAATCGAGTCCGTTGATTTAGCCCTCAATGCGCCGCATTTGTTAAAAGGGGAATACTCAGTTAATGTTGGCGGAGAGATTAACTCTTTTTCTATGAAACAACCATTGGGCGTTGTAGCGGCTATTTCTCCATTTAATTTTCCGGCGATGGTGCCGCTTGCTATGACTTCAATGGCAATAGCCGTAGGCAATGCAGTGATTTTAAAGCCTTCTGAAAAGGTACCGAATTCTGCATTATTCCTTTCAGAGTTATGGAAAGAAGCCGGCTTGCCAGACGGGGTTTGGACAGTTATTAATGGTGACAAAGAAGCGGTTGATGCCATTCTTCATAACCCTAAGATCCATGCAATCTCATTTGTCGGCTCAACTAAGGTTGCAGAGTATGTCTATCATGAAGGAACACGTCATAATAAGCGGGTAGCTTCATTCGGCGGCGGCAAGAATCACATGGTCATTATGCCTGATGCCAATATCGATCAAGCCGTAACAGCATTCCTGGGAGCAGCTTATGGTGCAGCATCGCAGCGTTGTATGGCTATTTCTGTAGCAATGCCTGTTGGAGAAAAAACAGCCGAAGCTTTCGTTGCTAAATTAAAAGAGAAAGTTCAAGAGCTTAAAGTTGGATCTTATAACGACGAAAATGCCGACTTTGGAGCCGTCATTACACAAGAGTCTAAAGATACGGTCATCAAATATATTGATGAAAGTCTAGAAGAAGGCGCGCATTTATGTATAGATGGACGACATACACAATCAGAAAAAGGGTTTTACTTAGGGCCAACGTTTTTAGACCATGTTACCCCTGATATGAAAATCTATCAGGAGGAGGTTTTCGGGCCTGCCCGTATCGCAGTACGCGTTAATACATTAGATGAAGCGATTAACTTAATTAATGAGCACGAATATGGAAACGGCGTGACTATTTTTACAAATAACGGCCCTGCCGCTAGAAAATTCACAGAAGAAATTGAAGTTGGCATGGTTGGGGTGAATGTTCCAATTCCGATCCCGGTCGGCTACCACAACTTTGGAGGGTTGAAACGTTCAAAATTCGGTGATGGCCATATGTTCGGCCCGGACACAGCACGCTTCTTCACCAAAACAAAAACCATCTCGGAAAGATGGCCTGAAGCCAAAGACATCGGATTAAAAACTGAGTTTTCTTTCCCTAGTAATCAGTAGTGATGCAGGGTAATTGAACTATATGCCCCAATTTAAAGCATGGGCTCCTATCGCCTCCTATTAAATGATTTTGCCGGAATATAGTATTTCATTGTTGAAGGATAGACAAGCCGCTCATAATTTCTAACTAAGATTAAGGAAGTTTTCTCAAATAGAGGAAACTTCCTTTTTTAGTCTAAAAATCATCTAATAATAGCTTGAAATTTGACAAGTAAACAAGAGAGAATATTTTTGTTCTTGCTCAATCATATAACTTATTAACTTTCTATATCAGCCGTATCATTTAACTACTTCATCAGCGCCTGGCCAGATCCTTCAAAATACTTTCTATAATACGAAAGTCCATAATAAGTAAAATAATAAACATAACAAGAAGGGCGTGGGTGCATTTTGATTTGACGGAATAATCATCATGATATAGATAAAAATAATCCAGCACAAACTTATAACATTAATAACTTTACTCCAATTTCTCAAATGCCACGGTCCATAATGCTTAGACTGACTAGACTAAAAAATGCCTTTACTTTAAGAGAAGGCAAATAACATCAAAATGAACGAACCCGTAATCTTATATCCCTCTATGTTCAGATAAAACCTTTTCCTCGTAATTAAGACTGCACCCGTCGTAACGTACTTTATATCCCACTACGTTCAGATAAAACCTTAAAACATCCGCTATCAAAGCCGCAGTGCACTCCTTTATATCCCACTACGTTCAGATAAAACATGTACGGTAGTCATGGAATACTTATATCAACGGACGGCTTTATATCCCACTACGTTCAGATAAAACTTAGAAAAGAAATATCAGGAGTGGGAAACCAAATTCCCTTTATATCCCACTACGTTCAGATAAAACCGACTGTTGCTGAAAGTAATACAAATCGCATTATTGCTTTATATCCCACTACGTTCAGATAAAACTAAACATGCAAAACCGGTGCAGAAGATGATTATAAACTTTATATCCCACTACGTTCAGATAAAACAAGCCATTCAGGTTCTATGCCGGCCTTTGTATTTTCTCTTTATATCCCACTACGTTCAGATAAAACTAATACAAATTTCATCAGTTCCAAATCCTCTAAAACTCTTTATATCCCACTACGTTCAGATAAAACTTTAGGGACGTTCATTTTCTGAATATCTTTTTCATATCTTTATATCCCACTACGTTCAGATAAAACAGGTTGATTTCGATAATCAAGTTCTAAAAGCTCTCTCTATTCTTTATATCCCACTACGTTCAGATAAAACTTTATGTCCACCCTGAGGAAGATAAATTTTTGTTGGACTTTATATCCCACTACGTTCAGATAAAACGGAGGATGGAGATTAATGTCCATTGATGAACCATTTAGCCCTTTATATCCCACTACGTTCAGATAAAACCCTTAAAAATAAACAATTAAAAACCCTGTTATATCAAAGGCTTTCCGGGCACTTTGATATAACTATATTTGTACCTTTTGCAGTAAACCATGAGTTATATTTTTAAAATTATATTGAAAGCGCACTCTACCCCAGTATTTTCAAGGGTTTTGGTATTTTTATTATAAAAGCGATTTACTGCAAACAAAGAACTATTTCATTGTACCTATTATATCATTAAAGAAAGAAATTGGAGTGATTTTTTTCTTGACCGTATATATGCTTTTTTATATTTCTTGGATTGTCAACACGATATAAATAGATTGAATCTTCGTTAGGATTAACAATTTGATCCAATTCAAATAAACATTTATCCAAACTTCCTTTTGTTATTTCACCTTCAAATACTGAATTCTGTGTCCAATCAAGGTATCCCTTTAATTTTTTGCAAACTTTTCCTACTCGTTTTTCTCCTACATCATATGTAATAATGACAAACATTTTACCACCATGCCTTTAACGGTTTATAAATCTCATCGTTTATTAAATGCTTTATGAGCTTATAACATTCCAGACGAATCATATACCTATAAGTGGTTTGCCGTTTTAACGTTCTATGCTTTACACTTTGTTTTAGTCGTTCTTCAAACCTTGTTATAAATTTCTTTTTCCCTTCATCATTTAAATAGCATATCTCACCTTCAATGTAGCTGAAATGCTTTTTAGAGATACCGCGCTTATTTATTAAAGATATAATAATTGGATCGACTATTAATGGTTTGAATATTTCAGCGATATCTAAACTAAGTGAAAAACGTTTTGTTGAAGGTTCATGTAGATAGCTAATTGTTGGATCTAGGGATGTACGATGTATCTCTGACAAAACTGTACGGTACATCATTGTGTTCCCAAAAGAGATGAGCGCATTCAAAGGATCACGTGGTGGATGCTTTTCACGTTTTTCAAAAACAAAATCATATTTTAAAACATCATTAAGCGCTCTATAGTAATGCTGTCTGATACATCCTTCAACACCCATTAGTTCTTGAATAGTCTCTGCTACTTGCATCTTCATTGCTTCCATTTCCATTTCCGCAATAATAGGTGCAGTTTTTTCTTTATAGCGGCGGAGGTTTCTTAACATATGATGAACGCCCCCTTGTAAGAAGCGAACGGCCAAGAACATACGTTTATAATTATCTAGATAGTGAGCACTTTGATTCACAAGTGAAAAGCCGGACACATTTTTCTTTCGCGGATAATAAGTGCCCGAATAATAACCGTAGTAGTTGTAAATATGTAAAACAATGTCATGTTTACTTAAAAAATTAAGCAATTTTGAATTAAAATCAACCTCACCAAACAGGTGTAAATTCCGTATTTTCTCGACGGGCAATGATTGCTCTTCACCATCATTTTTCGCAAAATATACAGTATTGTGTTTTCTCTTTAACCGACCGTTATTAAAAATATAATGATCCCTTAGCACTCATCATCATCCTCCATTGAATAACAAAAGCTAAAGTACGCGCAACTTTTACAATATGGATATTTTTTTAAAATTGGCGGCTGATCTTGTTCAATTATTTCCTTTGTCCTAGTAATTGCATTTTTAATAAGCTTACGGTTTTCTTTATTTAATTCAATACCAACTGTCTTACGCTCAGTCGTATAACTAATAAGACCTTTCTTCTTTATGCCGCGCTGCTCAAGCTGATACAAATAAAATAGCATTTGCATTTTATCAACTTCAGGCATTTTACTTGAAATCTTAACTTCTCGGATATAACCTCCATCGATCATATCTACTTTGAAAGCATTGTCTATTAAAATTTCTCGCTTCTTAATTTGTGGATATGCTCTTTGATGCAGTACCTTTCCTTCAAGAACACGGTCATCCTCCTGTTCCATTGTGATTCCATGTTCATATAGCCAAAGTTTTCTCTTACATAAAACAAAATAGTGTAAGTGAATCCCGCCAATTGTGCGTGTTTCCAAAATACCGTCATCCTATCTTTTTATAATGATTACAGATTATTCCCATAATCAGTCATTTCCCCTTTTATAAAAAACATACTTCATTGTTTCTCCTTATAACTTAAAGAAAAAGAACCCTGGCATAAAAGTCAGAGTCCTCATGCTATATAGATTCCTCTATCGATTTACTAGGTTGAACACCAAACCCTTTTGTCTCCTTTTCATCAAAGTCATAAGGAAGATCTAATATCTTTATATAAGAAATGACGGGATAATTTTTACCATCCTTACCGTTTCGTATAAACGGAATCGGTTTTACTAACCCTCGTGTTTTTGACTTCCTTAATGAGACAGTATATTTTTCAATCTCCCTCCTTAACTTTGCTCTTTTATCGGGATTTTCCTCATTTGTCAGAAGTTTAAATAAATCCAGATGTTCATAATAAAGAGAACTGGGTATAACTAACTCGGACTGGATATCCCTCAGTAGTTTTTGTGCATCATTATTGTCATAATAATAATCAGGAAAATTATCAATTTCATTTAATGCTTGGTCAAATTGTTTTAAAAATTGCTTTGGAAGATGCTTACGACAATATAGATCTTTGACTAACTGAACTTTATCTTTTTCCCTAAGAATATTTTTGTTATAGGGTAATAGTGCTTCTACACTAAGATCCATAATATCTTCATCATATATATACTTCCGCCCCGATGGTTCCCTTGTATAAATATTGACATTAATCCCATCATGGTCTAGCTCCCTTTTACGGTAACAGCGGCCCAATCTTTGAAAAAGACTATCGAGCGTTGACATTTCTGTAAAAAGGACATCAAAATCAATATCAACTGAAGCCTCAACAAGTTGCGTTGTTACCCAAATTCCCGGTTCATTCTCCCTTTTATCAAACGCTAAAATATCATTTTCTAGCATTGAACGGTGCTTTTGCACAAACATAGAATGAAGAAGGCGGACATTGTCCACGTGTTTTTTCTTAAGTTGTTGATAGACTTCCAGCGCCTTTTTTACTGTGTTAACAATGACTAGCACTTTCTTTTCTTGTCCTATTTTTGCAATTTCATTAGTGGCATTATCTATTTTTTCATTTTGTAACTGGATTCGATGCCGAGTGATATCATTAACAAATTCACCGTAGAGATAATCACCTAAATTTAGAACCCCCCGCCTTATTAACTCTTCTTTATAAATAGTTGGCAGTGTAGCCGTCATAATCATAAATTTACCGCCAATTTGGTGTATCATTTCAATGGCTTTAATTAAAAAAGCAGCAATTTTCGGATCATAAGCTTGAATTTCATCAATTATGACAGCCGAATACGCCATTGTAGCATAATACTTTTCATATCCCCTGTACTTCATAGGAAATTTTAAAATTTGATCAATCGTTGTAAATAATAGCTTCGAAGATAAATGTTTCGACTGATCCCTAATGATTTCCCAATCCTCTTCCCCTTTTTCCGTTAAATGACTGGCACTGGATGAGTGTAAAAGCCCCGTACCTTTAAATCCCATTTGATCTTTTACCCGATCGTAAAGGGCATTCAAACTCACACGAAGAGGCAGTGTAAAAAAGGTTTTCTTTTTTCCAGCCCAAAGTAAAGCTGCTTCTGTTTTCCCCATTCCTGTTTGTGCAACTATAATTAAATTTTTATTTTGATTTTTCTTAGCAAAGATTTGAACGGGTCTTAATAGTTCAGAAACCTTTGCATCTTTTTTATTTAACGTTGTTATAATGTACTTTTCCGTCATTTCCGCTAAATCATAATCAACATCGGACTCAATCTCAACATGGGCGGAAGCGGCATGATCAAGGCGGTGCAACAGACCTTTTACAAGTATATATTGTAAATAAAGCTCTGTATCATCACCAGACTTAATTCTATTTATCATTAAACCAAATGTTTTGAAAATGTTCTCTTCCTTTTCGGGAATAAATACTTGTAAATGTTCACTTAGGGAACTTTGATTATGCATTAAATCTTCCTTTAAAGCTCTTTTTATTTCTTTTTTTAAAATCGATTGGTTTCTTTCATGATGATAAGTAATTGATTGAATGAGAACTTTTATTTCCTTATCTGTTAAATTTAATTGTGAGTATGGAACGAAAAATGGCGATAAGTAATTATGAGGAATATAAGGTAATTCGCTATCATTTTTTATATTTTCCCCAATGGTCTTACAAATTCTATTTTGAAACGGGCTATAGACTTTTCCTGCATCATGATACTGAACAGCATATTGTATAACTTTCCATAGCCTTTCATTACCAAAAATTTTTCCATATGCTTTTTTCAAAATAACTAAGCGTTTTTTTAATTCTTCTGTATGCTCGTAAAGTGTTTCAATTGGATCTGATTTTGCATATATCAAATTCTCTCCCCCTATTTAATGCGTTTATGATTATAGAAAAAGCTGAGGAAACTAATACCCTCAGCAAACTTAAACATTCCAAAACACAAGATTCTCTTCCTGATCAATATAGAGAGTTTGGGTCATAGCATCATCATAAATGTCTGTAGCTTTCGGTACATATTTTACCTTAATTTTTTCCCATTCTCGTAAACCATCCTTAATATTGTATATCCAATTTAATTGATAAGGTATACCGCTAATGTTTTCATTTAAATAATAAACTGGAATATAAATATTATTTGTAAGTTCTGCTCCCTCGCATTCTTCTAACTCTACAATCTCAACATCATCCAATCTTAATAAATCCTCATATCTTCCAAGAGAGAGATGTTGATCGTTGTTTTGAAAAGCTACAAGCATTTTTTCTAGCAAATCTTCTTCTGCTCTTACGTGGATAATAAGATTTACATTATAAAGCATATGTGTGTATAGTGGCATAGAAGTCATTGTTTTATTATCATAAACTGGAACATCTGAAGATAACCCATCCATAATGATTGGCATGGCAAAACCTTTTTTCTTAACCATGTAAGTTTTACGATAGTCAACGATTCTTGTTTCAAAATCTCCTTGAACGCTTAATGAAAAGGGTATTAGTTCCGTAGCGTTCATTACTGCATGTATCATACCTTTTACCGTTGAATAAGGCGGCAAAGGATAAGTTTCTGCTACTTTAGAAGCAAATGGCTTTGTATAGCAGGCTGTTTCTTGAAAACATTTCAACCTTAATGCTTTCATACTGAAACTCCATAAAAATCATCCACTTGTTCTAGGAGATATTGATAAAACGCTTCAATAGAAACTACATCGGCTAATGAGGAAAATTCACTTTCATTCTTAAACGTTCCTCTAACTAAACCAATTTTCGTTTGATCTTTTATGTTCTGTCCAAACACACTTTGATTAAGTGAATCGGATAACAAATCTATATTGATTTGTCCCGGATTTTCATTTAACAAACTTACTCTGCCAAGAAAAAATGGATTAGGAATATTGTATGCTCCACCAATAACAAATAAAGGTGCTAGATTTTCTTGTCGACCTCGAATTTCTCGATTTAAAAACTTCGTGACTTCTAGTAACTGCTTGACGCGCTCTGCTTTTTCCACTTGATCTAGTTCAATATCTAAATCTTTACCAACCTTCGATAGATCTATTGTTATTGTGTAAGTATACAAACTTATATGCTGCTCAAGAGTAGCCAGATTGGGATCTTCATTGATACGAGCAGCTAAACCCATATTATTCAGAAATTCTAAATCGCTCTTATAAGGTTCTAAAGAAATAGCATGACTTAATCTGCAAACGGCTGAACGCTTTGTAGCACCCTCTTTAGCCTTCGTTTTCATATAACCAAATAAATCCATTTCAACTGAGTCTTTAATTGTACAATCGTCTTTAAACTGAACAACACCCTTTGATTTATCAACGACATCTAAATTCCATTCATAAAACTGATTGCCCAAGCGCACGATATCATAGCGAATACTTTGCCGTGAAGCAAAGGAGTATGCTTCGCCGTTTCCACGATGAAACTTTTTTAACTCAGAAATATTTTGCGTACCTTCCCCGTAATTTAATGAATTGGCTCGAAAAACAACCGTAAATGTTAGCGCTTTATTTTTAATCATTGGTTTCATCCCCTACCTCATTTTTTTTAGAAATCAAACCGGCTATCCATGAATCCGCCACAGTAGCAAAATCCATTTTCTCTTCATGCAAAACATTAAGAAACAATGATGGCATTTGTTGATTAGCTGAAATATAAACCCGCATTATCGTATCCATAAATTGCTTTTTATTACCTGACTTCACTGTATTAAGGAGACGATAAGCAATACCTTGAGCTTTTTTTTCACCAACGATTCGTTGAATAGAAGCACCACTCTTATATAATACCCATATATAACTGCTTTGTTTTTTGGTGTCCATTGACATTTGGACGCCTCCCTTCTGATAACATTGATAAAAATGCCGAATAAGTGTAGCGTAAATAATTTCAAGAGACGAATATTGATGCTTTATCTTTTCTCTTAATTCATAAAAGAGTAATTGTTTTGTATCCTTGTAATTTAGTAAGTCATGTATTAAAGAAACACGAAAACGGTAAGACATATAGCTAAATAATTTATTATGTTCCTTAAATAAATGAGTAAGTTCCGGTGTAAGCGTCATATAATCAAGTAATGTCTTCTTGGCCTGATAATCCGATTCATATTCTAGAATTAAAAAGTTTTTCATCGTGTAATCTGCTTTTAATTGTTGTTCCGCAACCAAATCAAAAATAATTTCGTCAAAAGATTTATCCATGTTCTTTTGATTTGAATAATGTTCATTTACCTTTAATAACTCAGCAAATATCCCCTCATTTTGAACGAAAATGGATTTATTTCCTGACATGGTGGCACCAGCTGGGGAACAAAATAAAATTAGTTTTGCAATTGCACTAATTGGTATAGAGACTTTACCATTTGCATTCCAAGAAAAATTAATTGCATTTCCCGCACTTAAAGCAAGCGGGGAAAAAACCCCTTCATTGAATTGTTCAAACCCTAAAAAGTCTTCAAAAAAGCTGCATTTATTGACTGTATCTTTTATGTATGCTTTTATTTCATTTAAAGAAAGCTTTTTTAACGGACGTTTTAATGATTTAATCCCTTTATGCTGACCATTCTCAATAAAGTTGGTTACTTGCTTCTCATTTTTAGCAGATTTAAGCAGATCCAAAAACTTTATTTCTTCAATTACTGGTTGGACAAAATCTCTTGTGAATAGCTCAATTTGTTGTGGAATAGTTAAATCATTTTTAACAACATTAAGGAAACTAACCTGTCCAAAATATGGGCCAAGTATGACAGCTTTGAAAAAGTTTGCAGTTAGCTTATCATGAATCTCTGGTGTCTCTAATCCCTTAAAAATAGTATTTAATAACTCGCTAAGTTCTTCTGAATACGTCTTTTCAGCACGAAACTTTTCAATATTCTCAAGTAATTCTGCTCCTGACGGTGTTTCAGAATAATATTTTTTTACCTTATCATAAATTTGTTTTTTTAAGCGATCATTTATTTCCTTTTTAGCGTTTTTATCCCCATTAGCAAACTTTGACCAATAGGATTGAATAATTCTCCCTTCTCGTGCCTTAACACTGTATTTATCCAAATAATAATTAAACATAGCTTGCGGTAGTACTTCCAAATGTTCTGTATCGAAAACTAGCCCATCATCCGTTGTTTGAACATCTACACCGCTTTTCTTTAATATCCGATAATAACCGAGCAGTCCCTGATTCAAATGCCATTCACTCATCGGTAAGACAAAATTCATCCACCTACCTCCTCTCTTGCTAAAAGTCCAAACCCCTGATTAGTTCTGAAGCCTAGGCCGCAATCGTATAAACACTGGAGATCTTCTTTATGTGCTTCTAAAACAATTAGTCCTTTAAAAGCGGTAAAATATAAAGGTTTATCTTGGGTCTGATGGAAATGTTCTTTAATCACTTGCTTTTGTAAGCTTGATTGAAGTATATTGATTGGTTGCTGAAGGGGTCTTTGAAGTAATTCTGTAACCATGTTTTGCGACGCGTATTCTAGTTCGCATAAATAGTTAGGTGAATCAGGAGAAAGCGGTTTTCCGTCTTTATTTTCGATTAGTATTGGCGATAAAGTACGAAATGCTGTTATTGAATGCTTAATATCATCTATTTTTAACATTTCAACACGTTTAAGTTCTAATAAATGATCTTTATATATAAATTGTTTTTTCTTTTGACTACCATTTATCAAAAACATAATAAAATCATATTTTGAACTTGAAATTGTTAAATGAAGTTCTTTTGCAAAAATCTTGTTTTCTTCTATTTTCATGTCTTTGAAATAAGCCGAAAACGCATACGGCTTAATCTTATTTTTGTTCTTTACAAAAAATTCATCATAGTAAGCTTCGGAACCTTCCCGTATGATATCCTTAATAACTGATAACAATCCGAATCGATAGCCTAATGGAAATGATGACATCTGAAAGGATAGACGGATTCTCAAATGAGCACCTCCTTGTTAATTTATTTTATTGATTCTATTTAACCAATTATATATCTATAAGTCAATCCCAAAATTCATAGGTTTATAAAGATTTTGATATTTATTTAAAGCTGTTTGCCTACATAAAAAAGATTAGTGTATGATAAGCCACTAATCTTTCCCACAACGTTCAAATATAATATCGGTAACGCTATAAAATAAATTAACATTTTATATCCCAGAAGTTCAGATAAAATTTTAATAGCCTAAACTAATGAGTATTCCTCCATTCTCTGTAGTTTTGTGTCGAAACTTACTATTTCGAGATTTGTGGGAGTTACTCCTTTTTTAATGTTCTAAACCCCTTATGTCTTAAGGATTGTTATTTATGAAATTCATTCGTTATTTAAAACAATTATGTGCAACCAGTAAATTTAACAGAAAATCGAATCATGGTATACTAAATAAAAAGGCAGGTGATTCTTTATGGATTACATCAGTCGAGAGCAATTTGACAAAATCGTTAACAATAAATCATTAATCGCTTTAGATGAGTTAGTAAATGCAATTGAAAGTTTAGGCTACTCAGTCGCAATCGAGAAAAAGCCTCAACTAACAGAAAAACAAAAAAAATATATGACAAAAGCAATTTTTAATAATAAGGAAATTTTAGAGCAATTAAAGGAAGCCTCTTCAAACCAAGATTATATTAAGGATGATAAAGAAGCAATAAAAATTATTCGAGAGGCCAGGAATGATGGATAATAAATTCCGTGTAACTTGGGAAAGAACGGCTCTTCGGAATCTTGGGAAATTTTTTAACATTGATTATGAAAAAGTGTATTTTCGAACAAAATTGCTGCTTTCTCATAATCCTTATGAACTTGCTGAAGGCGTTGCGGATTATCCAGGTTTTGAGTTTAATGGATACTTCTGGACTTTAATTAACAATGTTATTATTGTTTATAGAATTTTAAAGGAAAAAGAACAAGTATTAGTAGAGGCTTGTTATTATGCTAATACAGAAATATCACATCAAATTTTTTGGGGTATTAACCCTGAAGAAGAGCGATGAATCGAAAATCGAACTCCCCCCTTAATGTTTTCCCCTTAAAGATTTCCATCGTTACTAGGATGCTTATCCCTTTCCGGTTTTGATAAATTAGAAGAGCACCATTAAAGTAATTAATTTCCTATTACTTATAAGTTCTTATTTTTTGTACAATAATAGTACTACACCCAATTATAAATTCTTAATTATACCTTTAGCGAGGGATATCTATGGAAGATTTAAAAATTCGTTTGCAGACGGCATTAAGAGAATGTGAGCGTTTAAGAGATGAAAATAAACGGCTAAGATATCTTCTTGGTATTTCGGAAACAACACCATTACTAAACAAAAATCGTATTATAACAAAGAAATCTACTATAAAAGACAAAATTAAATTGTATAGAAGCTTATTCAAAGGAAGACAGGATGTTTATGCACAACGCTGGGAATCAGCAAAAAGCGGAAAATCAGGTTACTCACCTGCATGTCAAAATGAATGGCATCCATCATTATGTGAAAAGCCAAACATTAAATGCTCTGAATGCTTAAATAGAAAACTTATTCCTATTTCTGATCAAACAATCAATGACCATCTTAACGGAGATCATACAATGGGGATCTATCCGCTATTAGAAGATGAAACTTGTTGGTTACTTGCAGTTGATTTTGATAAAAAAAACTGGAAAGAAGATGTTTCTGCATTTTTAAATACATGCGATAACTTTAAAGTCCCAGCTAATATTGAACGATCACGTTCGGGTAATGGAGCCCATGTTTGGATCTTCTTTGAAACGCCTATCCCCGCTTCTCTTGCTAGAAAAATGGGATCAGGCTTATTATCTACCACACTTAATACCAGATACCAAATTGGTTTGGATTCATATGATCGCTTATTTCCAAATCAAGACACACTTCCTAAAGGAGGCTTTGGAAATTTAATAGCCCTTCCTTTACAGCTTCACCCTGGTTACAACGGGAATAGTCTTTTTGTTAATAGAAATTTTGAACCCTTCCGAGATCAATGGACCTATTTATCAACTGTTCAAAAAATGTCCTTGGAAACTGTAAAAAATATTGTAAACCAAACTAAAGATGAGAATGTTAGTTTACAAATTTCAACAAGCGATAAGGTTAATGAGAATACCACCCTATTTCCAAAAGAGATTAAGCTTGTATGCAAAAATGGCATTTATATAGAAAAAAGAAATCTTCCACCTTCTATCATAAATCAATTAATACAATTAGGTACGCTTAACAATCCAGAGTTTTATAAAGCGCAAAAGAAACGCCTTTCTACCCATGGTATTAAAAGGAAAATTGACTGCGTCGAAGATTATCCATCATATATCATTTTACCGCGCGGGGCTTTAGAAGACGTCGAAAAGTTATTCAATGATCATTCTATTAATACTATTATTTGTGATCACAGCAATGTTGGAGAAAAGCTAGATATTACTTTAAAAGGTCAATTAAGGCCACAGCAACAAGAGGCTGTATCGAAACTTCTTCAATATAATAATGGCATTTTATCCGCAACTACTGGATTTGGGAAAACAGTCGTTGCCGCATCGTTAATTGCTGAAAGAAAAGTAAATACGCTTATTATTGTTCATCGTAAACAATTACTCGAGCAATGGACTGAACAACTTTCTAGTTTTTTAGAAATAGATCCAAACTCTATTGGGCGAATTGGCGGCGGAAAAAACAAGCCGACTGGTAAAATTGACGTCGCAACCATTCAAAGTCTTAATCATCAAGGTAAAGTAAAAGATGGCATAAATCAATATGGTCAAATTATCGTAGATGAATGTCATCATATCTCAGCATTTAGTTTTGAACAGGTTTTAAAAAAGGCAGCCGCAAAATTTGTTCACGGCCTAACTGCTACACCAACTAGAAAAGATGGACTTATCCTATCATTTACATGCAATGCGGTCCAGTGCGTTTTAAAGTAAGTGCTAAAAAGCAAGCACGGGTTCGACCATTTGAACACCTTATTATACCTAGGTTTACACATTTTAAAAGCTCTTTGAAAGAAGAAAGAAAAATATTTCAAAATCTATCTGGAGAATTAGCCATGGACGAAAAACGTAATGAGCTAATATTCGATGATGTTCTTAAGTCATTAGATAAAGGTCGATCGCCAATAATCATTACCGAACGTATCGCTCATATAGAAAAATTAAAATGTAAATTTCAAGGTTTTGTAAAAAATTTGATCGTTTTAACTGGTGGA
The DNA here is from genome assembly GCF_042665295.1 of Scopulibacillus cellulosilyticus. Taxonomy (NCBI): domain Bacteria; kingdom Bacillati; phylum Bacillota; class Bacilli; order Caryophanales; family Sporolactobacillaceae; genus Scopulibacillus; species Scopulibacillus cellulosilyticus. The sequence goes on along the minus strand of NZ_JBHTCO010000017.1, from coordinate 128,851 downwards.
ATGACTGCTAAACAGGAGCGTAATGAATTAAACAAATTAAAAACAATTCCTAATGATCAGGAGCGGCTTCTTATTGCAACGGGTAAATATATTGGCGAAGGGTTTGATGATAGTCGATTAGATACTCTTTTCCTTACCTTACCAATTTCATGGAAAGGAATATTAAGCCAATACGTTGGAAGGTTACATCGGCTGAATGATAATAAACAAGTTGTACAAGTGTATGATTATGTCGATCACCGTGAACCTATACTTCAAAAAATGTACGAAAAACGCTTAAAGGGATATAGGAGCCTAGGTTATAAATTACTTACTGAAACAACTAATGAAAATGAACAGCTGCGTTTATTTTAGTTATAAAAAGAAAAGTAGTAAACAAACCTTTTCATTAAGATTCCAAAATGTCCATAAATGTAACTGTGAAAAATCGATAAATGTTATTACAACAAACAAAATCAAAACACTATTAAAAGCGATAAGGTGAAACTTCCATTAGCGGAAGTTTCATCTATAATATTCCTTTATATCGCAAATGCTTTAAAAAGTTATTTTAATATCGCTGTTTTAATGCCCTTTTTCAATATATTCTGATCTTCAATCTTCTTTTCGAAAAGAGGAAGACTAGCTTCATGTTCAGCTTTTTCAATCAAACATTCTAAATCATATAATTCTTGCAGGTCAAAAAGGCTTCCTTGTTGTATAATAGTCATAGGGAGTCTTCCTCCAGTCTTATGAGTTTGTGTGGTGCTTACTCAATTCGACATTTGGGGAGGTACTCATTTTTTTGTGTTCTGAATCCCTTGTGGCTCAAGGGTCGATATGAAATTCATTCATATTATAATTCATTCCAATGACCTCGTTTTTTTAAAATAAGTTAAAGGCTGTAACAACTAATGAAAATACAAAGAAATGTTTGTTTTAGTTATACAAAGAAATGTAGTATACATACCTTTTTATTGAGATTTAGAAATACCTGAAATTCTAGCTGAGAAAAAGGCCTAGTTGTACAGCCTGCTAATGTAATTATCTACGAACACCAAAAAATAATCCATTTATTACCTTTATCTTGAAATTAGGACCTAGAATGGGTTACTTTTTCTACATTTGTAAATTTGGACATCCATCACTACACTATTTCACAAACTGCCATTATTCACATATCTTCTCTTAATTTTTCGATCTCCTCAATAGACACCTGTGTAAGTTTAGCGGTTTCTTTAATACTGTAACCTTCTAATAACATGTTCCTTGCAATTTCTTTTGCTGCTTCTTGTTTTCCTTCTTTAATTCCTTTTTGTAATCCTTTTTGCAATCCTTTTTGTAATCCTTTCTGTTCACCTATTTCTTCTGCCTCTTTTTTGTATTTCTTTATAAGATATTTGGCAAATGGTGTGTCTTCAATGGATAAGTTCATACCGGCATCCTCCTTATTTACCATTTCTTCCATTTCCCGCTCATATGTCTTTTCATCTTCTTTGGGCAACCGTATAATATGATCAATAAATGCGAATAAATTTTGTATGGTTTTCTTACTATATTTTTTACCACCCGGCTCGTTTTTAAGCAATAACCTCATTAACTGTAATTTAAATTCCAGTTTCTTATTTGGATCTTTTTTGCCTTTTATAAGATAAAGTCCTGCCAAAAAATCTCGTAAACTTAAAAAAACCAGCCCTATCACAAAAGGGCTGGTTTACTTACTTTCTAAATTACATCACATTTTCTTCAGCAGTAATCATTAAATCCCCTGCTGCTTTAATCCTTACCTGTGTAGCGTTACCTGGCAAGTAAGCGAGTGGTACATCCTCAATATCAACAATGTTGCAGCGCTCCTTATCTGCTCCGGCCTTTATTGCTTCGTCAATAGCCATTTGTTTAGCCAGCTCTAATGTTTTTTCCCGGCCATGCTCATCAAGAGAAAAAACTCGTTCGACTTGCCCGCTGACTTGAGCAATTGCGGATCCGATAGCGTTGGCGACACCAAAATGATTGGGTCGGATGACTTCAGATGCCCCTTCTAGCTTGTCTGGAACAAGGATGCTTCCGCCGCCGACTAATATAACCGGAACTGGTTCGGCGCTTGTCTTCATACGGTCAATCGCTGTCTCAATGTGCTCAACCATTGCTGCGTAAATCTTCTCTAGCAATGCTTTATCCAAGTGGCTGACCTTTGTCGGATCGCCCAGATCGGCAAACCCTAATCCGACAACGACATCTGTTGTTGTTAAAGTGTCTCCCCCGTAAATGAATGCTTTTTCTGTAATCTTGTAACCGACACTGTCAGGACCGATTGTAAAAGATTCATCTTCATGTATACGGATGACGGTGCCGCCGCCAAGGCCAACTGATACAAGATCCGGCATCCTGAAATTCGTTCTTGCTTCGCCAATTTCAACGGCAAGAGATGGTTCTCTTGGGAATGATCCGGCTAAAACGCCAACATCAGTCGTCGTTCCTCCCACATCAACAACAAGCGCGTTATCATAACCTGTTAAATAAGAAGCGCCCCGTAAACTATTTGTCGGACCGCAGGCAATTGTAAGAATTGGGTATTTGAGTGCATAATCTACAGACATCAAAGTACCGTCGTTTTGCCCCAAAAAGACCTTTGCTTCAATTCCCTCTGCTTTTAGTGCATTGACAAAACCATTGACTGTTGTATGTGCGACATTTACAACGGAGGCGTTTAAAATTGTCGCATTTTCCCTTTCCAGTAAACCGACACTTCCAATTTCAGATGACAATGAGACTGGTAAATCATTTCCTATTACCTCTTTTAATATTTCTTGCGCCCTTTCTTCATGTTTTCTTGAAACAGGTGAGAAAACTGATGTCACTGCAACAGAATCAACTTCACCTTTAATTTCTTCGAGGTGTTACTTTTCGTTATCTCCCGCCTAAACATTAATGATTCTCTTACGTTTTTGAGGTGGGCGTCTTACGGACGGTTGCACCGGGATAAAAATAATAATGATTGGTAATCTCCCTATCAAGAAGTTACCAATCATATATTTTAATCCAAAAGGCTATTATTATTACCGCCTTGAAAAACAGTCACCGGCGTATTCCCCGGTGTCACAAGCACTGGCCACCAGAAAGGCGAGCCGCGCCAGCCTTTGATCTCTTCCCCTTTTTGCCTTAATAAAATAAGCGCTGGAACTTTAGTCGCAACTTTTCTTGCAAGCTTCAATTCGCTGTCTTTACCTCTTGCCGTATCAGGGGAATCTATAAACCGGCCGTCCTCTCTTGTACGGGAACTGTCCCGCTCTGTTTTAACAATAACCCAAATATGACCTGTCTCTTTCCCTTCAGCATTAAGCGATAAATATTCCATACATGAAATGAAGGATTTTACATCCCAAGGAGTACCGTCCTTATCATCAAAAGTAGCGTTAATCTTTTCAATAATTTGCACAGCCCTTTTTACATTAATAAGATACGGCTTTTTAAAATTGCCGCGTTCCATGATCAATCGATCTAGTTCTTTAACTGTTTTTGAAATATAAGTTTTATAACCCGTTTGAAAGCCTGCAGGCAAAAGCCGTTTAAAAGGTTTTAACGTGGTAGTTGTTGACAGGATCAGCTTGTTCGGACTGCATGGAATGATTTTGTTCCTGCTGTCCTTTTGGATAAAAACAACACCATTGTTATGTCCGCCCTTCTCAAAGGCATTTCTCAATGCCGAATCGAATTCGTGGATATTTTTCATAACATCATAAATTTCTATTGTCGTATAAAAGCGGGTGACAGCAAGATCTTCAAGAGGACGGTAACCGAACATTCTGGAGTGCTGCAGGACCGTATCTTGCTGGAATCGCCGCGGGCTTCTGCCATAATAAAAGCCGATGAGATTACCAATTGTAACACCTCGGTCCAGAATCTGCCCCCCGACAAAAACGTTTAGAGGTGTTCTCAATTTTAATTGCCCGGTATCATCTAATAGTTGATTAATGTCATTCTCTGAATTTACCTTTGTCACCATCAAATAGTCTTGTTTAATAGCTAATAATACCTGGCACTTGACTTCTTCGTATTTTGGAGCAGTACCATCTATTAGACAAATAGATTTAATTAAGTTGTTATAAGCACTTTTAATTAATTGTTCAAGAACAAGCGGATCGTTGGCTAATGCTTGTCTAAGCTGCTCTTTGACAGCTATAACAATGGATTCCTGCCACTCATGGGTCCCTTTTCGCTGCTCCGTATGAATAATAAAGCTATATTTCTTAGGCTTGATTCCTTTATCTTGGTCCTGCAGGCGCCGAATAATCCCGCCAACCATAAAAGTCATGATTGCATTTCTAAGCGACTTAACTTTATGACTCTTTAAGGCTTGTTCAATTTTAAAACGGCGCCGGTCCTCTTTCTTTAACACGAGTAATTCATCATTAGTAATTGGCTCATATATACAGGAAGCTATTGATTTATTTTCTTCACTTTCCTCAAAATAATATTCCCCGCCAATATATTCTTTTGGCACTGGAACTAATTCGGTAAAAGCCGGTCTTACCGGCTTAAATGTTTTCGATGATTCATTTATTTTTAATTCTTCTGGCTGTAAATAAAGCGAGTACGGTGTCGCGGTCACTTGCAGGAAATCCGAATGCTTTAAGTCCTTTCTAAGCTGGTCAATTTGACCTGCAATTCTATTAATCTCAATGATCTCCTTATCTGTTTTCTTAAAACCAATGCTTGCAAAGTCCGCTTCATCATCTATAATTAATACTCTTTTATTAGAAAGGCATGGATAAGTTTCAAAAAACGCTTTAAACAGCTTGTTCAAATTATGCATTTCTTTCTTAACGACGAGCAGCAGTTTTTGATCTAATTCATAATTTATAAGATTATCAGGCATCGTCATAATATCAAAAATTTGTACAACATCTTCATCTCTGAAGGATGCGAATTCCTTTTTTAACCGCTCATAGGTTTGTTGGGCCAGTGCCCTTGTTCCTTTTGTCAAAACGACGGCAATATCATAGCCATTATCAAAAGCAAGTGCAGTAACACCTATAAAGGTTCTCGTCTTACCGCTTTGGATCTTTCCCAGCAGCATCCCCGGACGATTAATGTTTGTATCATTTTCGATCAGTTTTTTTACCGTATTTTCAATACATTGCTTTGTTTCTATTGAATATTGATTAATTTTACTAAGCCTTTGATAAAAAAGGCCATTTTTCTGTATTTCTGTCGTAATCATGTTGTCTCCTAATATGGCCGTTTATTATATGTAACATTTGAGTCTAACTAACTATATAGTAACATTTTTTGTTCCGGTAATTTCAATTTCCTTCATTGAATTAACTTTAAACTATTTCAAAATTATATTTTTTGAAAAGTAAAATATCCCGCTATAATCCATGCAACTCGTCAATCAAGTCTTGAAAATGCTGTTTTTTTCTATCTGTAGAATCATAATATGAAATGAGACCGTCTATTAGAGGATCTGTTAATATATGAGAAAATAACCCTCCGACATATTGATATGCTTCTTCTTTTGTATTGTAGACACAGAAGTCAGCGATGTTCCACTTTGAACCATCAAAGCTTAATGAAATCCAATATTTTGATATGTATGCCGGTTCATTTATATTTTTATAATAGAAATCCAATTTATCCTTGCCGTGTTCCGCTATCCCCAAAATTTTTAAATTCATCGTACCGTTCTTGCCTATTTGTACCCGCAACATTGATTCTCTCTCCTTTCAGAAACATTTATTTCCAAAAAGGAGAAATTATATAGCCTGCTTACTTTGTTTATATTTTATTTTTTCAATCCAATACGGCTTTCAACATCTAACAAATAAAAGAATAATATTTGTTTAGTATTTTTTAACTATTTATTAAGATGAAATAGTTTTCCAAGATTTAATTGTTTGAATATAGGATTTTTTATTGTATTATGTATACATAACACATAACACATAACACATAATACTTAATACTTAAGTCGAAGGAGGTTAAACAATGTCACGGTTAAATGTCGGTCCAGCAGTAAAAAAAGACACAATTCAAGAACTGACTTATAAACAATTAAAAAAAGCCATACTAACGGAACAGTTATCGCCCGACTTATTTTATACCGAGACTGACTTGGCAGAAGCCCTGCAAATTTCCCGTACGCCTGTAAGGGAGGCTGTCAAAGAACTGATCGGTGCTGGACTGCTGATATCCGTACCAAGAAAAGGTCTAAAGATTAGAGAATATACCCAACTAGAAATTGAACAAATTTTTTTATTAAGAAAAGTCATCGAGCCTGAAATTCTATCCAAACTTTTGAAAACGGTTACTGCTGAACAAATTAAAACATTAAAAGAACTCGTCTGCCGTCAAGAAGAAGCTATCGAAAAAAAAGATGAGCTTGGCTTTATTGAGCTTGATCAGAAGTTCCATTTATCCCTTATTACATGGACTGATTACAATATCATAGAAGAAATGATTATAAAACTTCATAACATCACTCGTTTGATTGGTCATAAAGCCATTAGGAAACAAAAACGAATGGAAGAAGTTATTGAAGAACATCGTAAAATTATTGAAGCGCTAGAACAAAAAGACGAAGCACCATGTAAAAAGGCTATGAATCATCACTTGGAGAAAACCGAACAATCTTACCGATTAATAGATAACCAATAAAAACTTTGAGAATGGAGCGTTATTTTACATGCATAAGTTAAAATTCATTTTACCCAATCAAGAAATCATTGAATTCAATGTAGAGAAAGCCTTATGTATTGGCTATTCAGGCAGAAATCAAGAAATGGTGAAAAAGCATATCGAAGAATTAAGCCGTGAAGGCATTGCACCGCCGCCAACTGTACCAATGATTTATCCTGTCAGTGACATTTTAGTTACACAAAATGAAACCATCGATGTTCTAGGCGAAAAAACATCAGGAGAAGTAGAATTTGTACTTCTAAAAAGTAAAAATACGACTTATTTAACAGTCGGATCAGATCATACTGATCGGGAACTCGAAGGTTATAGCATTCCTTATGCCAAGCAAGCAACACCAAAACCTGTTGCCAAATATGCATGGGCGGTTGATGAGTTAGTTGAACATTGGGATGACATTATGTTGACTTGTGAAATTAACATAGAAGGACAATGGGAGACTTATCAAGAAGGTCAAGTTTCATCTGTTATGCATATATCTGACATTCTAACACTAACCGAAAAAAGAGGAAATTTAAATGAGAATGGCAATGTGCTTTTCGGGGGAACCGTACCGATTCTTGGCGGCTCATTTAAATATGGGGATAAATATCGTTTAACCATGCATGATCCGGTAACGAATCGAAAGATAACCCACGAGTATGCTGTTCGTGATATTTCCGTAAAAGAATAAAGTGAAATTTCCATCAGCGGGGGTTTCCTTCATCCCCCGCTTTCTTACGGACGGCTGCACCGAGATAAACAAGAGAATTTCATTTTAAAGTAGTCATCAATCAATACGATATAAGGAGGGGAGATATACCATGTCAAAAAAACGTACTCATCTTAGATGGTGGCTTGCATTTATTTTCTTTTTAATAGGTCTTATCGCTTACATGGACCGATCAAATATTTCTGTTGTGGCGACACCGATGATGCATGACTTTCACATGAATAAAGTTGAATTCGGATTCTTAAATTCATTATATTCCCTTGGTTATGCTATTGCACAAATTCCATCTGGACTTCTTAGTGAACGTTATGGCTCACGCTTTATTGTTGCCTTCGCCATGTTCTGGTGGTCTGTTTTTACTATTTTCACCGCTGTAGCGAGGTCGTATGGTGTTCTCGGAGCCGTTCGATTTCTTTTTGGTATAGGCGAAGGTCCGATGTATCCAGGTAATGCGGTATTTAATACGTATTGGTTTCGGAAACAGGAAAAAGGAAGAGCTTCAAGTGCTTTGTTAGCAGGTTCCTACTTTGGACCGGTGATAGCTCCTATTATTACAATTGCTATTTATAATGCTTGGGGATGGCACGCAGTATTCTATGTCTTTGGTCTTATTGGATTTATTGTTACAGTCATTTGGTTTCTTCTTGGCAGAAATAAACCTGAAGAGCACCCAAAAATCAGTAAAGAAGAACTTGAATTGATCCTCGAAGAAAGAACTGTTGAAAAAGAAAAGAAAAAAGTTGCACCTTGGGGTAAGTTATTAGCAAATCCCCGTTTCTGGATTTTTGGATTACAATACTTCGTGACACTCTACATCGTCACCCTTTTCCTAGTTTGGCTGCCGACTTATTTTCAGGAAGCTCGTCATATGTCACTTGCAAACTCCGGATTTGCGGCTAGTTTGCCTTGGTTGGCAATCTTTATAACAGTCATGACTGGCGGAGCCATCTCTGATAAAATGGTTAAAAACGGTAAGTCCAAGATGGCAGCAAGAGGCGGTTTGGCCATAGGCGGTCTCATTATTTTTGCTGTCTCAATGTATCTTGCGTCGCATTCTACTACAGCTGCAATGAATATTTTATGGCTAACGATTTCGCTTGGAGCCCTTGGATTCCCGGTTGTCACATCATGGGCAAGTGCACTTGACCTTGGTAACGAATATTCAGGTTCAGTATCCGGATGGATGAATTTTTGGGGCAATCTTGGAGCGTTTTTATCACCGCTTGTTTGTGGTTGGTTATCTCAAACCATTGGCTGGGAATGGACACTGCTGTTTAGTATTATCCCAATCTTAATCTCAATCTTTATGTGGTTAGGTATCAAACCAGACAAACCGCTTATCCGTAATTAAAGGAGGAAATAACATGACAATGGTAAATTCAATCAAAGTGGCTAGTGTTCAACTTGAGATTCCGGATAAGGAGTCAAAAGAACAACGAATTGAACGCGTGGATAAGATGTTGGATAACTTGAAAGATCAAGACCTTATTCTTCTTCCAGAAATTTGGGCCACCGGCTATTTTGCATTTGATCTTTATACGAATGAAGCAGAGCCGTTAGACGGGCCGTTTGTACAACGTTTTTCCGCAAAAGCAAAAGAATTAAACGCGTGGTTATTTGCCGGTAGTTTTGTAGAAAAAGACGGCGATAATTACTATAATACTAGTGTTTTATTTAATCGCGAGGGAAAAATGGTTGGTACCAGCCGAAAAATTCACCTGTTCCGTTACGGTTCACTGGAAGGAGAGATATTGACTGCGGGGGATACGCCGGCAGTCGTGGATACTGAATTTGGGAAGGTTGGTTTATCCACATGCTATGATCTTCGTTTCCCGGAACTCTATCGTGCTCAAGTTGATAAAGGGGCAAAAATATTGCTTATTACTTCAGCTTGGCCTCACCAGCGTCTTGAACATTGGAAGCTGTTTAATGCAGCTCGTGCCCTGGAAAATCAATGCTTCCTTATATCAAGTAATTGTGCGGGAACAACAAAAGGCGTCCTTATGTCAGGACATAGTCAAATTGTTGATCCTTGGGGAGTCGTTATGGCATCAGCCGGGGAATTTGAAACGATAGTCAAAAGTGAAATTAACCTCGATCAGATTGATCAAATTCGTAAAACTTTCCCTCAGCTGAAGCACCGTGTGTTGCGGTAAATTAATGTCAAGAAAGGCGGGCTAGCCCCGCCTTTTTTTTGGACAAAGAATCATAAGGCTTGGCAGGACTGGAGACAAGTGACGTCAAATATGTACTGTAAAATCTGTTAGTAATAACTAATAACTGCCTAATAGGCAGTAACGATAAGGGGGAAGCTAATGACAGAATGGCTTACGATCAAAGAATTAGCCGAAAGAACAAATATAACTGACAGTTCAATTCGTCGCTATATCTCCAACTTTCCAGACTTTTTTGCTCATCGCGGGGGACAACGCGGCAGAAGATATGAAGATTCAGCCGTAAAGGTATTAGCACGAATTAAAACACTTTATGAAGAAAGATTCGAAACAGCTGATGTTGAAGCCGCTTTAAAAAATGAGTTTCCTAAAATAATTGATGACGATAAGCCGGATGATTCTGAGAACGATCCAGCATTTGCCGCTGATGAAGATGTTACAAGTTTTAAAAAAACAGAGTTAGATTTAACCGATAATGTTAAAGAACTTGAACATGCTTACAAAGAGGATAGCCACCGACGAGACCAACAGTTGATGAAGGTACTTAGGGAGTTTCAGGAAACAAAGCAAATTGCGGCAGCCACAGAACCGGACGAGGAACAGCCAGCAAAAAAAACTGGATTTTGGACCAGACTTTTCAGTAAAAAATAATGCTGCCTATTAGTGAGCAGCTAATTAAAGGTCAGCCACCCTTTAACTTGAAGGGTGGTTTATTTTTATTTAGAATAAAACATCTTTTACATAAACTTTTTTGGAATCTAACTCTCTCATCTTTCTGATTTTCTTGACTTAGTTTCTCATTTGGCTGAGAAAAATTAAAACCTATTTCTTTCATTATTTTCCGACATCAAGTATGATAAATATATAAAATTCTCAAAACGGTTACCTTTTCTGATACTTATATTTTATAATAGGATTAGCAAAATGTCATTTTTTGACGAAGAATTAGGCGGAAATTAACTTTGACTACTTTTAAACAATTGATTATAGCCACCAAAATAATCTATCAAATGTGAGGTGTTTTAACAATGATTGGAATTGGTGAAAGAAAACTCCCCTACACATATGCGTTTAATCCAGAAGAAATCCGTTATTTACGGTGCTTAAGAAACATGTCCCTCAGTGCTTTTGGAGAAGCTTGCGGCATTGACGAAATGATACTAAGCAGGTTAGAGACTGGGTCAATAAAATATAGTCCGCTGTACGATTTAAAGGTGAAAAGAGGATGTGAAGTGTTAGCCATCAGTGCCGCTGAAATCCAGACCGCCCGTACATTGATTGCACTTAAATATGAAATAGAAAAAGGAAGCAGTCAATAAGGTGTACCGCCATTGGAATTCATTCAACCATAATTTCTTACACTTATGTAATTTAACTTAACGAAGGAATCTTAATTGTTTCAGTGGCCTGTCTTTGTATTTAGTTAAGAAATAAAGTTATTAAAATTTAAAGACGCTCCTTTCCATTGATGAAAGAGCGTCTTTTTATTAGCCGGTTATTTTACTATATCGCGCAGCTGTTGATTCACGTTATCAGTGCACAAGCCGCCATGATAACAAATAACAGATTGAATATCATATTCAGTAAATTTCTTTATAGATTGAAGAGCAAGGTCCATATCAGGTGTAAATGGCGGGTTTGGACCGATAAGACGGCCATTTTCACTAACAATGGCATCACCAGTGATCAGTGTTTTGCTTTTCTCTAAGTACAGGCTGATATGGCCCGGTGTATGTCCCGGTGTATAAATAACTTTAATGCCTCCGCAATAAGGCAATTCTTCTTGATCGGCAACCGTTTTATCAACTTTTGCCTTAGGAGGGGTCATTTTTTCCGCCCGCTCACGATCCATTTTCATCAAGAGTTTTTCGCCTTCGATGTACGGCTTATCTGCTTCATGAGCGATAACTTCAATTTTATTTTTTGATTGCTGAATAATTTCCGGAAGGCTGCCAATATGATCAAAGTCTTGATGCGTTAAAATAACAGTCGTAAGTTTATCGAATGAAACGCCTGCTTTTTCCATTTCTGCACGAATCTGATCTGCTTGTCCAGGTACTCCTGCATCAATTAAAACAACATTATCACTATCCCAAACCAAAGACGGATGTAAGGTCATTTGATGCCCTGTAACGTCAGTTTTTAATTCCAGCATTTCTACACCGTTTGCAATTTTCATGTCATACCAAAGCCCAATGGCTTTGGGACACCTCCTTATTATGGTTAGTGTTTCTTATATAATGGATTAATCTTTATCATTTTATCATGACGCTGATTTTAGCGAAAACAAATGCCTCTCCTCTAATCACATCGGAAAAGAAGGATAAATAAAAAAAGTGCAGAGGAGCAGTTCCCTACACTTTTCTTTTCCAGCCATTAATGCGCGGCATCAGAGTTATTAGACATATCTTGAGCTTTTTTTACTTTTAAAATAATGTAACAGCACGCGATAATAGCAAAAATGACAACTCCGACAACTTCGAAGTTTACTTCCGCTGATGGTTTAAAGAAAGTGATCATTTCATAAAGCGAAACGCCATAGGCCAGTGCAACAATGATCCAGCCCATAACCTTTGAAGCAACTTGACCCATTTTGCCGGATTGATTAATCATCCTATAAGTAATCAATGAATCTGCTGTATCTGTGATCATCATACCAATCATAAATGTAAAGCCTAATATAACCGGCATGAAGCTTGCCTGATGGGCGGCTGCCAACGCCCACACTGCCGTTTGACTGACTGTATCAGCAGCCGCGGCAAAAAAGACGCCTGTCAAAATAATGACAAATGGATTGGTCGTTTCCCGGAACAGTTTAGGAATCATTTTTCCTTTAATACCGCTCGGTTGATATTCTTGATTTTTGGCTGTTTTTAATAGGTTATAAAGATTAAGGGTGCCAATTAAAAATAAAGAAATAATAGAAACCCATGATCCAATAGCATCAAAATAACTTGGGTAAGTAAAATGCCTGCTCACTGTGCCAAGAATAATAGCAATAACAACAACAACAGAGGCATGTCCAAAGGAAAAGAAAGTCCCTACCCAGCGGGCAAACGGACTATTTTCCTTCCAATTAAACCGTGCAACACCGTCAATATATGCGAGATGATCAGCATCCAAGCCGTGCCGGATTCCAAGTATAAAGACTACGAGGATTAATATTAAAGTTGACATTCACCGTTTCATCCTTTGTTATAAAATTACCTTCAATATTTACCCCATTTTGATTCACCATTGCCATAAATGATTCCTCTATTTATGGCAAAAAAATATTAATATTTTCTAAGAAAGACAGGCTTCCTGTTAAACCATTCTTGACGAATCATTTGATGGCAACGGGCAAAGATGCTTTCAATCTGCTGGGTCGATGCCGCTAATACCCGGAGAGTAAAACCGGGGACGGGCAAGAGCGAGAGGCCGACACTGTATTGCGATGTATTAACTTCTAATGACTCGTACAAACGATCGAGAAACTCAGCATTTACTTGCTCCCCAATAACAATCATTGAACCTAAATGAGTAAAACCTTCCATAAATCCAATTTCATAAATAATCTGCTCTAATGGATTTAATTTAATATGATCATAGACAACCAGACGGTCATCCATATAAATTTCATTTTTTAACTGAAGCATATCGTATGCAAACAATTCCCCATCCGGAGACCATCCTGGAGTAAGTATATCCGTATAGAGAAATGTCGAGCCTTTTTCCATGCGAATAATATTTTTTTGCTTATACCGCGCATGACGATACGCAATAAGCGGATCGGGAATATACTCAAGATAACTTCCGGCCTTAAGAGAAATTTCAGTTTCCTGATAGACGGGCTGTGTTGGTGTTTTATACACTTTTGTTGCCGATTGTGTCGTCAGGAGCAATTCTGACTGCTCATTTAACAAAAATTCCATTTTATAGCGATCCCCGTTTAAATAACCGCCGCCCGGATTTAATATATAATAACAGGCTTGTCCTGATCCATCATAATAATGAGGGCGCTGTACTTTGAAAGCACCCTGAAAAAATATATCTTTCGCGACTGTTTTTCCCAGTCTATTTTCTGCCTCTAACCGTAAGATACCTGTCCAATCTTTCATATCAATCCAATCCTACTAATAATGCATTTTGTTTGATCCAATCTATCACTTTATCAAGTCCATCATTTTCTTTTAAATTTGTAAATACAAATGGTTTATCACCGCGGAAGACTTTTGTGTCAGATTCCATCACTTCGAGACTTGCGCCAACATAAGGCGCCAAGTCCGTTTTATTAATAATGAATAAATCAGATTTAATCATTCCCTGCCCGCCTTTACGCGGGATCTTTTCACCTTGTGCTACGTCAATAATATAAATAGAAAAGTCTACGAGCTCAGGGCTGAATGTTGCGGCGAGATTATCACCGCCGCTTTCAACTAATATCAATTGTACATCCGGATGGCGCTTTTTCAAATCTTCAATGGCGGCTACATTCATAGAGACATCTTCCCTTATTGCTGTATGAGGACATCCCCCGGTTTCAACGCCAATAATCCGATCTTCAGGCAATACACCGCTTCTAATTAGAATTTTAGCATCTTCTTTTGTATAGATATCATTTGTGACTACTGCCATGCTGATCTCATCACTCATAAACCTCGTCAATCTTTCAGCCAACATGGTTTTTCCTGCTCCAACAGGACCGCCTAATCCGATGATAATTGGCTCCATTAAAAACACTTCCTTAATGATTACAAATTTAAGTGAATGTTCAAAAGAGGGCGGCAACTAATGCTTGTCCCAAGATCTTTTGAACATATTTTTAAGACATAAAAATTCGTATATTTACCCGTTCATGTTTCATTTGCGATAATTCAAGGCCTGGTGAAACAATACCGAAGTCATCTTCATCTAAACATTCAATTTTCTTAACAGCATCTTGTAAAAGTGATTGAAACTCTCTAATCGTTTTCTGTCCCGCTGTTTGACCTAATGGAATTCCCCGTACAGCATTTTGAACAAGACTTGAAATAGTCATATATAAATAATATAAAACAGCAGTGGATTTAGAAGCACTCAGGTGATGGGCAACCATCGTAAAGACAATAGCAGAATGACCAAAAGATTGATTGTTGTCTATACGGTTTCGATATAAAGAAAGAGCAGGCACATCATACAATGATTCGACAATACTCAGCATCCTTTCTCCGACCCTGTGTGTACCTTCTCTTGTTTCACGCGGGAGAATTTGGGCGATTAACATTTGATCAAGGTTCCATACCTTTTGAATGTCATCCTTTTCAAGTGCTTCATACACAAGGCGGCAAGCAAGTCCGTCTGTATAGACAAGCTGTTCATTTAAATAGACCTGAAGCCACTTAGAGAAAGTTTCCTTATTATATACTTTCCCCTCTTGGATGTATGTTTCCAAACCGAAGGAATGACTGAACGCTCCCGTTGGGAAGTTGGAATCGCATAACTGGATTAAAGGAAATAATTGATCATTCATGACTGTGTCCTATATGACGGAAAGCTTCTTTTACTTTCCTTTTCTCACGAGCGTATGGAATTCCGAGATCTTCAAGCAACTCTTCTACTAAGTAATCGTACTGTACAAGCATTTCATTATCTTCAAATTGTGCGGGTAAATGCCGGTTTCCCAGCTGATGGGCGATCGTTCCCATTTCCTTCAGGCTGCGCGGACGGATGATCAGTAAATCATCAGGCATGACGTCTACAATAATCATATTTTTGTCGTCCATATACAAGACATCACCAGCCATGAGATCTTTAGGATCACGAAGACGAATACCAATTTCTCTATTGTGATCTGTTTTTAATCTTTGAATACGTTTTACCAAGTGTCCGCTTTCAAGATAAACCTTTTCAATATGACGCTTTTTTAATTCTTCCGATTCCATATCATTAATGTTTGTAATAACTTTTTCGATAATCATTGCTCCACCTCAGAAAAGAAAATATCGTTGCCCCATTGGCACTTCATCAACAGGGTCGCAGGTCAATAACTCACCGTCCACCCTTACCTCATACGTTTGCGGGTCTACGGTTATTGCAGGTGTTTCATTATTAAGTTTCATATCTTTTTTCGTAAGGGTTCGAATGCCGCGGACAGGGAGAATCGTTTTTTCCAACCCAAGTTTATTTTTAACATCTTCATCAATCGCAGCTTTCGAAACAAACGTTATTGAGCTTTTCGATAAAGCTTTTCCATATGAAGCGTACATCGGGCGATATAAGTTAGGTTCGGGTGTCGGAATGGATGCATTAGGATCCCCCATCAGACTTTGGACAATCATGCCGCTTTTTAATACCATTTCAGGTTTCACGCCAAAAAACGCAGGTTTCCAAATAACGAGATCGGCTATTTTTCCAACTTCTATTGAACCAATATAATCAGAAACACCGTGGGTAATGGCAGGATTAATTGTATATTTGGCAACATAGCGTTTGACACGATTATTGTCAGCAATGCCTTTATCACCTGCCATTTTACCTCTTTGCTTTTTCATTTTATCCGCTGTCTGCCATGTGCGGAGAATAACCTCTCCAACCCGTCCCATTGCCTGGGCATCCGAACTGACCATGCTGAAGATCCCCATATCTTGCAAGATATCTTCTGCCGCAATCGTTTCACGGCGAATACGGGAATCAGCGAAGGCAATATCTTCTGGAACAGAAGGGTTTAAATGGTGACAAACCATCAACATATCAAGATGCTCTTCTATTGTATTAACCGTATAAGGAAGAGTCGGATTCGTAGATGACGGAAGAACATTTAAATAACTTGCTGATTTAATTAAATCCGGGGCATGTCCGCCGCCTGCGCCTTCGGTATGATACATATGAATGACCCGGTCTTTAATAGCAGCCATCGTATTCTCTAAAAATCCGCCCTCATTTAAGGTATCTGCATGAAGGGCCACTTGAACATCAAACTTGTCCGCGACTTTTAACGCATAATCAATGGCTGAAGCGGTTGCTCCCCAATCTTCATGAACCTTTAAGCCAATGGCGCCAGCTCTTACTTGTTCTGCTAACGGTTCTTCTGAAGCAGCTTGACCTTTTCCGGTGAAACCGACATTAATAGGCAACCCTTCTGCGGCTTCAAGCATCCGGTGAATATTCCATTCGCCCGGGGTAACGGTTGTAGCTCTGGAACCAGCGCTTGGTCCTGTACCTCCGCCAATTAATGTCGTTAAACCTGATGCAAGCGCCGTATCAACTTGAGAAGGATTAATAAAATGGACATGTGCATCAATGCCGCCGGCAGTTACAATCATTCCTTCAGCCGCGATAACTTCTGTCGATGCCCCAATAACAATGTCAACGCCTTCCATAACTAACGGGTTGCCGCTTTTACCAATGGCCATTATTTTCCCATTCCGTATACCGATGTCTGCTTTATAAATCCCGGTATAATCTATAATAACAGCGTTGGTAATAACCAAGTCGGGAATATTATCACCGCGGGTGACAAGTGGATGCTGCCCCATCCCGTCGCGAATAACCTTCCCTCCGCCAAAGACCACTTCATCCCCATAGACGGTATGATCTTTTTCTATCTCAATGATTAAATCAGTATCCGCCAGACGGACCGCATCACCTGTTGTCGGACCGTACATTTGGGCATATTGTTCTCTCGACATTTTAAAACTCATTTGCCACACCCGCTTTCGAGTTCCCTGTCTGTTTTATTGTTAAATCCGTAAACACGGCGTTCACCGGCGTAATCCACTAATTCAACTTCTTTTTTATCTCCAGGTTCAAAGCGTACTGCCGCTCCCGCCGGAACGTTTAAGCGGGTTCCGAAAGTTTCATCCCGGTTAAATTGAAGCGCCTCATTAACTTCATAAAAATGAAAATGAGAACCGACTTGAACCGGCCGATCACCTGTATTTGTAACCGTGACTTTCAATGTTTTTCTTCCTTTATTACAAAGAATATCTTCATCTTTTAAGAATAATTGCCCAGGCACAAACTTTCCTAGTTTCATAGATTACTAGCCTCCCAGCGTTTTATCTAATTGGGCTGTGTACAGTCACTAGTTTTGTTCCATCAGGGAAAGTACATTCCACTTGTATATCATCGATCATTTCCGGAATACCTTCCATGACATCTTCACGCTTCAAAATCGTTGCTCCATATTGCATCAATTCGGCAACTGTCTTTCCATCACGGGCACCTTCCATAATTTCGTATGTAATCATCGCTACCGCTTCCGGATAGTTTAACTTTAATCCTCTTTCCTTTCGGCGTTTGGCCAGATCTGCAGCTACAACAATCATGAGCTTCTCTTGCTCCCGAGGTGATAAACGCATACCAACCCTCCTTGCTGAATACCCATTTTACCTGGATAGAGTTTTTTCACACTAAAAACAAAAAGCACTCAAATCACCTATAGACTAATCTTAAATAGTCCTAAAGGGAACGAGCACCGTTAATAAAATTATAATCCTCCGCTTAAGATCTGTCGATTTTATTGTATCAATTGTCGAATTTTATACATATGTAATAACATTCAAATTCGCCCGTTAAAAGTAAAACAATCAAATTTTTGAAATAAACATGTGTCTTTAGACACAAAAAATCCCGTATAACGTTTTTTTATACGGGACATCATTCATATAGTTTCATTAAAGTATCACTGTTTCAAATAGTCAAATAATAATTCGTGGATTTTAGATTCAACATTTCCTAAATGGTCGTTCGATAAATTATTTTTAGGATGCGGATTAAACCATTGAATATCTCCTTTATGATATATGCCGCTATAATTACTTCCTAAAATATTTAAGGAAAATTGATGTCTCTCGTGTATTTGATCTTCAAACATTGGTTTTATCTCAAAATCTTTAAACATGATAACGCCTCCAATCTTTTTGGATATGCCTTTAAATAAATTATGTTCCTTTGTTTATAATAATAACCATCAAGGATTATAACTTGATGAGATAAAGATTAAAATTTGATGAGAAAACTGTTAGAAAATCAAATAAATGTTTTTTCTATTTTTCGAAGGTTTGCTATAATATTAGTCATTCTTTAAATAAGCGTTACAGCCCCCGGTAATCATGTACGGTTACTTAAAAACAGCAACAATATGCTAGTACAAAAGCCCTATTAATCTTCTAATAAAGAAAGAAGTGATTGTAATGCAAAATAGCAAACAAAGTTCATTTACTAACGGGGCATTTTTCTCATTAATATCAGCATCATTAAAAGGCATTTCGCAAGTCATTTTGATTGAGAACGCTTTGACCGGGTTGATCATTCTGATTGCCATAGCGATTGCTTCTCTTCCTATAGGGATCATCACCATTGCATCCGCACTTATAGGAACATTAATTGGACATGCAGGCGGGGCAGATCAAAAAACCGTCAAACAAGGCTTATTTGGTTATAATTCCGTTTTGGCGGGAATAGCATTATCGTTAAATTTAACCGGCGGTCAGCGCTGGATTATTGCTTTAGCCGGTGCGGCAGTTGCTGCTCTTTTGACGGCTGCGATGATGCATGTCATGCGCTCTTCCGGGATTCCGGTGCTTACGTTCCCTTTTATTGCTGTAACATGGATTGTGTTACTCGCTTCCTACCATTTAGGCTTGATCAAACTAAGTCCGAACCTGGTACCGCAGACTCTTTCCCATTGGAAATTGAGTACAATTGGCCATATAGATTGGAAGGATGGGTTGGTTCGCGGCATTGGTCAAATATTTTTGCAAGACAAGTTTTGGTCTGGGATTATAATTTTGATTGGCATATTCTGCGCCGGTTGGAAATTAGGCCTCTATACTGCCTTAGGAACAGTCATCGGCTGGGTATCAGCTTATATGCTAGGAGCAGATATTACCTCGATCAATCTAGGACTTTATGGGTATAATGCCGTATTAACTATTATTGCCGTTGCTGCAGTTTTCGATATCAGGAGTCGATTTGCGCCATTGACCGGGATTATAGCAGCCATCGTCACAGTACCAATCACAGCCGGTGTTGACTCTTATTTGTTGCCATTCGGGCTACCAGCTTTGACTATGCCTTTTGTACTTACTTCTTGGCTTTTTATTGGTGCAAGGAAGGTCTTCCCTAAGCTCTAGATAATTGAAATCTGCGGGATTTGATTTTTATGAACATACATAGGCATTTTTTCAACAAAAAAGTTTTTATTTCTATAAACTTTCTCTACCTTTATCCATGATGAAATGATAAAGGTTAAAAATACGGTCTTCTTGCCACATTAAACAAATAAGAATTAATATAAAAGTACACAACGGCGAACGAGGTGATCGAAATGACAAAGGAAGAAATAGAACAACGTATCATTGAGTTAAAATCTGATTATGTACGTATTCAAAGTGATCTTGAAAAGATGGAATCTGTTGGCGCAAATACCGAGAGGACTGAAAAGGTTCTTATAAAAATTGAAGAAGAACTTAAAGAAATGAGAAAGCAGTTGGCAAAGGCGAAGTAATAATCATACATTACTAAATTATCTCTCATTAAAAAACTGGCAGAATTCCTGCCAGTTTTTTAAATAAGCCGAGACTTCAATTTACTAAGGAAACAAATTTTATACCATCGTTGCTAACTTGTTGAGACGGTATTCTTTTCTTTACGCCCTCCGGCACTGGCCCTCCTTCGCCATATGCAATTGTTGTTCATCCAATGATTATAATCACAGTTTTGAAATAAAGTTGCACCGCTTAAGTACGCGAAAACCGCTTCCCCTTTAAATTAAGAAGAATTGATTTCAGTGTTTAAATAACATTTTTAGGCATATAGCAACGATTCATCGTTCCTTTTTATATATAGTTCTCTATATTTTCCTACCTTTATCCCCTTTAAAAATGGGAAAATTGCCTTCTTGGGTTTATTCCCTGTATTACGTAAAATGAACTGTAGTCGGGTAAGGGTTACAAAATATTCAATATATTAAAATATTATAATGGCAATAGCTATTTATTTTAAAAAAATAAACAACAAAAGGGGGCGTTGAAGAATTGAAAAAGGTCTTAGTCTCAGCTTTATTTTTAGCTTTGGTGATTTTAGTCATATCACTTGAATTCGGATTTAAAAGTGTATATGAAGATTCTTGGCATTACAGTAAAACTATAAATTATACCGAAAAATCGAAATGGTCTACATTATTATCAGCCCCAGCAGCTGCAGATCTTAATGGATCAAAAAAAGGTAATTGGATCCAATATTCCGATAAACAGTATTTTAGAATGGTTGGAACAACTTTTCAAACGAAACACGTTATTAAATTTTACAAAGACAAGGCTCATAAAAGGAAAATTGAAACCCAAACATATTTAACAAATGATAACGGCGGCCCTAAGATATAGCTGTACGTCTTTATGAGGTATAGCCGGTAAAACACGGATTTACATCATTAAGAATTTTTGTTTATAAATTTTTACTACGTAATGAATAAATATTACGGATGATGATCCGCTCCTGTACCATAACTATATAGTTGCATTTTCTTTCGTCTGTGATAATTGGGCCGAAAACATCTGCTGTGTAAAAATTACATGAAAGGGGCTTTATGATGAATAGTATAGATCATTCCTTAAAGGCGAAAAAATTCTCCAAGCTTCATAAACAAAATACTGTTTTTGTACTCCCAAACGCTTGGGATGTCATCAGTGCTAAAATATTTGAGGAGTGTGGGTTTGAGGCAATAGGGACAACAAGCGCAGGTATCGCTGCTTCTTTAGGGTTCAAAGATGGACAGAATATACCCTTGGAAAAAATGATCGGGACAATTAAAAACATCGTGAGCTCTGTAAATATTCCCGTCAGCGCGGATATCGAAGCCGGATATGGATCAACCGTAAATGAAGTGTTAAATACTGTAAAGAGGGTCATAGAAGCTGGAGCAGTCGGAATTAATATTGAAGACGGTACAGGGGATCCTGAACATCCTGTTTTTGATATTTCATTACAAAAAGAAAAGATCAAGGCCATTAAAAATCTTTCTATTTCAACCGATACTGCATTATTTATTAATGCACGTACTGATATGTATTGGTTAGATGTTGGCAATCCCTATCAGCGTTTTCAAGAAACAATAAAAAGGGCTGAAGCTTACGAGGAAGCTGGCGCCGATTGTATATTTGTTCCTGGCTTAAATGACTTGGAGGTTATTCGTGCCCTTCGCCAAAAAATTTCTTGCCCAATTAATCTATTGGTGAGTCCGGAAATGCCTTCTACAACGGAGCTTTCAAAAATTGGAATAGAAAGATTAAGTTGCGGATCTGCTCCCTTTAGATCTACTGTGACTTTACTTAAGGAAATTTGTGAAGAGATTAAAAACCAAAGAACTTTTCACCGAATAACGGAGAATGTTTTGTCCTATGGAAAAGTAACCGAACTTATGTAAGAAGGAAGACTTAATAGCGGCATAATAATTAGAACCAATACGAAGTGAAATAAAGAATGTGGAGAAAAGTATAATTTTTCTCCACATTCCATCGACACTAATATGCAATAGAAAATCAGTGTATATATTCAGTTAGTTCCACTAGTGATGTCGTTCTTAACTTGTTGATTTTTTTTAAATAATGCTGTTTTAATCCCGATAACAGATACTATGACTGTAATAAGGCCAGCTAAAATAAATATGACTTTTACATGTATATACTGAACAAATATACCTGACAGCATCCCGCCAAAAGGCAAAGCTAAATAAGCTAACATACGTGTTGAGCTAATAACACGACCGAGCAGACCAGATGGAACGACTTCTTGTCGTAAAGTAAACCAATTAATTGATAATAGAGTAACTGATCCTATAATGATTATTCTGCATGTAATTAATATAATTAATAGCCCTTGAGAAAATATTAATGCTGTTTGTCCTAACCCTATTAAGATTCCGGCTAAAATGATGACATTTCCTCTTGGTAATTTGTTTAATTTATTGGCTAAATAAATGGCTAAAAATGATCCTAATGTCTGTAAAGAAAACACTAATCCAATGTATTGAGAGGAAAGATTTAACGTACCTTTCAGATAAAACATGAATAAAGATTCCATTGCTCCATATCCTAAATTTATTAAAAATATAAAAATAGTACCTGTTAATATAATTTTAGTTTTAACGACGTAATCAATACCTTCTCTAATAGAAATCAAAATTGATGAATTGTCATTATTGTTATTCTTATATTTATTAGCTATGAAACTAATAAATACTGCTGAAAAGAAATAAGTGAAAAAGTTAAAATATAACAGGTTTATTGTTCCAATTATGGATATTAAAACACCTGCTATAGAAGGACCTATAAATGTAGTTATCGTTTCAGACAACTTTAATAAAGAATTACCTTGAATTAAATTTTTTCCTTGTAAAATTTCTGGAACTATAGATTCAAAGCTGGGATGATAAAATGCACTAATTGAAGATAATAAAAATCCTATAACATAGACAATCCAAACGTCTAAATGATTTGTTAGTCCTGTGATAGGAATGATAATAACTAAGGCAGCTGAGATAATGTCTCCTGCCAATAAAATGATCTTTTTGCTTATTTTATCTGCAAAGGCTCCTCCTAATAAGCTAAATAAAACTTGAGGAGTTATTTCTAACACAAAGGTTACAGCCATTAAACTTGGTGATTTGGTTAGTTTATAAACTAATAAAGGTAATGCAACCTGAAAAAATGAAGTACCAAAGTTGCTGGTTGTAGCACTTAGAAATATAAATAAAAAATCTTTGTTTTTTAATACTTGATAAGATTTCATATATATCCCTTCTTAGCAGCTATAATATTAATGAGTTAATGTTGCAGTATGGAATGACAAACTGGACAATTGTCTTGTCTTTCCCACTCTGAAATAGAATATGTTTGATATGTTGAGAAGTTTAATTCCATCATTTTCCCTAATGATATGGGTTTGCTAATACCTGTAACTAGTCCTAAAACTTCATTAACCATAGCACCGGCTAGCATGGCTACATTTGGACTAATTGCTGCATTATTTCTCTGAAAGTTTACTTGATTCATATTATTAAGTTCCTCATTAACAGTTCTATCACTTTCCATTAGGGTCTTTTTATGACACTCTACACAACCAGTTTTTCCGGGTATCACAGAAAAGAAACGCCCTCTGGTATTTAGTATTCCACCTGAAACTAAAGGCTTTCTCAACTTGACTGCAGCTTCATTTACCCAGTCTTGAATATATAATGTAGGTTTATCAGCGACACAAATGACATATTCGCTATTTTTAATATGGTTCATAACGTCTTCTGAACATTCGATCCGTTTGTTTGTAATATTTAAGTTGATATTAGGATTAAACTCTGAAATCCTTTTCTTAGCAAGTACTGTCTTTAGTTCATTGATATTTTCTTCAGAATATAACAACTGTCGGTTAAAATTGCTCAACTCTAAAGTATCAAAGTCTAAGGCATTTATATTATGAAATCCTAATCCCGCCAAATGATATAATATTTGGCTGCCTAAACCCCCAATACCTAATAAAGCAATATTTGTATGCATAATTTTTTCTTGAATCTCAAATTTACTATCTTCTAAAGATGTAAAGAGCGAAAAAAAGTTTAAATTTGCCTTATATCGTTCTCTTTCGTATTCACCCATTACTCTTGGACTAATAGAGTTGTCTTCAAGATATTTTTCTTCATCTAATGATTTAATCGCTTCATGTACTTCTTGAGAAGTAATGTTTGGATACTTAAGTAACACTTTCTCTGTAATATCTTCAATAGTATTTTTTCCATCGATTAACGATATTAGATATTTAATACTGCCGTTAGGGTCTTCAATGATTCCTGCTACACCATCTTCTTCACCTATATGTATTTCATTATTTACAAAAAACACCGGTATTGTTTCTTTAAATTTAGGTTTAATCATCAAAAAGACCTCCTGTATAAATTTACTGAAATAGGGAACTATCATCAGATAGTTCCCTATTTCTAAAATCTTAAGTAATACCCTTGGAAGTTATTAACCTGGGAAACCTAATACAACACCAGCTTTTTTGCTTGCTTTTTTAACATTAATCCTCATATTTAACACCTCCTGTTCTAAGATATTTTCACAATACTATAAAAATTTTCGGTCCACAATATACCTTTTGTATCATTTATAGGAAGTAACGTAAGAAATAGGAAACATCTACTATATGAAACTAACTATTAATTTGATATAAACAAGGGTGATTAACATTCAAAACAAACTCTTCTGTTTGGCAGAAATTATCGTCAAAAAACAATATTTGCATTTTATTTAATTTCTCTATTAAACTTAATTTAAAAGGTTAAAAAAGGAGGAGAAATAAATGAACACTATTGATTTATTAATATTAAACCTGAAAGAAACTCGAAGAAGAAGTACTATTGTATGGAAAGCCATTCCCGGTGATAAATTGAATTGGAAGCCAGATGAAAGCGCCATGACATGTTTAGAAATGGTCCGCCATGTATTAGAATCAGAGTATTATTATTGCCTTGCCATTGAAAATAGAGGAAGCTTGAAAGATTTTCATTCTCCATTTGAAAAAAGGCCATTTATTTCAGTTGAAGATGAATTAGATTTTGCAGAGACTTATCATCAACAATTTTTACAGACAGTTCGCTCCTTTTCTAATGAAGATCTAAGTGCAATCAAAATAGATCGTTCCGATGAAGGGTATATTCGTTCATTAGGAGATATGTTAATGCGTATAGCATATCACGAAGCAGTACATACGGGACAACTTTTAGACTATTTAAGAACAATGAAAGTTAAAAGACCTAATATTTGGGATTAATTGTTTAATAAAGAACCGATTTTCCTTATGTGATAGGAAAATCGGTTCTATTGTTCTTTACGGGACAACGAATACTACGTCTAAAGACCTTAAAAAGATACCTGGATCAATCCGGGTGCCTTCTTCAGGCTCCCGTCCTGCGTGACCGCTGCACCTTTATACTCTTTCCTACATGCCTCTTCCGATAAAATATTGTAAGAATCATAACTAAAATAAAGAAGAAGCTTGATATCTTAAATATTGTTGAAATGCCGACAAATTGTGAAACAACACCAAACACTAATCCGCTGAGACCAATGCCTAAATCAATGGCTGAATAATACATACCATTGGCAACGCCGCGCCGTTCCGGTTTCGTTTGCGACAGGATCCATGCTTGAAGCGTTGGAAGAAGCGATCCGTAACCAGCGCCAAACAAAATACCGGAAATAATAATAAAAATATTTGAAGTGGCAAACGACAGCACCCAAAGCGCGGCAAATGCGAGAAAAGCACAAATAAGTATAATGGTTTTTGGACCTTTTCTATCAAATAGCCTTCCTGTTAAAGGTCTTGAAAAGGTCGCTACAATGGCATTAAATAAATAAAATAAATAAATCTGATGGATGCCGCGTGCAGTAGCAAAAATAACAATAAAAGTCGTCACCGTCCCATATCCAAAAGTCGCCATCAATGTAACTAGTGCCTGATACCAGCTGGTCTTATCAATCAGAGAACCAAAAAAAGAAAATTTCAGCTCTTCCCGTTTTACATTTTTTACATTGTCTGGCGACCGGTATTTACTTATAGACAATAAGATAATAGCAATAGCACACAATATCACAGACACGGTATTGGTGACACGAAAATTATAATGATTATAAAGGAAAATGCCTAAGCTCGGTGCAATAACCATACCAATCGTCGCCGAAAGGCCGTAATAACCCATGCCTTCACCAAGTCTTTTCGGCGGGACGTTGTCAACGGCTGCCGTCCCATTAGAAGTTGTAGCCCATCCCCATGCTAAGCCGTGGAATAAACGGATCAATAGGAAAACAAAAACAATTTGTGTTAGCGGATAAAATATCGTAATAACAAACAGTGACAAAATACCGATTAATACAAGCGGTTTACGGGTTCTGAATTCAAGTAAAAACCCGATAAAGGGTCTCATAAAAACAGCACCCAGTGAAAATAACGTTGTGACCAAACCAATTTCAACCCCCGAGGCACCAATGTCTTGAATATGGGGCGGCATAATAGGTATTAACATTTGGAAACCCATAAAAGTAAAAAAGTTCCCAAATATCAGCATTATGAATGACTTTGTCCAAAGGGACTGCTCAAGACTGTTCGATTGAAACGACAAAACAAATCTACTTCCTTTCTATATTTATTTGTTAATCGTACGAAAATGAAAAGTTTAATAAACTAAAATATTAACGTCCAGAAATTCCTTAAAAAGAAAACAAAAAAGAACCTTCACATTTGAAGCTTCACAAAACATGTATTTCTGATTTAGACACCCATCTCAGTTAATATCGTATAATCTAAAAAAATTCGGAAAATCCCTTTACTTCTATATACATTAATGCTAAAAGGCAAAAATTACAAGAGTCTTTTGTATAAAAAATACAATCAAATTCCATAAAAGTTGATATATATGCCCTTGAAACATTTACATGTCAAGAGCTATATCTCTAAAGCTGCTCCTTTATTACACAAACCTGTCCATCAGTCTTATGTACAAGTTCATCAGATGTAAGCGGAAAAACGGCCTTTGGATGTCCGGCTGCTGCCCAAATTTTATCATATTGCAGCAAGTCTTCATCAATTAATATTTTGACAGGCTTAGCATGGGCGATGCGCTCTGCTTTAACTTTGCCATAAACCTCACCTTTCCGATTAGTAATGTTCTTTTATACGCCTTATTTCAAAAATCTGATAAATTCTTAGTCCAGTTTATCATATAAATGTTTTTTACATAACTTGTCTTATATGTGGAAAAATACGGATGACAGAAAGGGGAATATAAATGGGAGCCATTCAGAAGAACGGATACACGTTTGATGTTGAATATAGTGTGATGTTGCAAAAAGGCGCTGTACACGTATATAAAGATGGTATGTTTTTACAAGAAATGCCTTTCCAATTTACCGGTCAAGATCCTGATCCTGAAAAGATTGAACAAGTTGTTGATTCATTTTTTAATAATGAAAGATAAATGGTGCTGTCTTAAAAGTCTTCTTTACTTTTAGGACAGTCCCTTTTTAATTTATAAGTATCATTTCCTTCAGTTTTAAACGACACCCCTAAGCGGCTTCTTCACTTTTATGGGCAACCATATTCCAATTATGAGCGAATTATCCCCGTTATGAGCATTTCCCCTCTTTTATGAGCCAAATTTTCCATTTAGGAGCAGCTCCGACTCCTTTCACTGCCAAAATAGTCATTCAAACTATTCCGTATTACACGCTTTTGATCATATCCTATATCAGTCATGTTATAAATCAATTCGGCAAGGGATGGGAAAGGAATGATTATTAAGGAAAAAGTTAAAAGTGAAATTCATCAGATGATCAATCATATTAAAAAAAATCAATCCGATGACGGTTCGTGGAAATACTGCTTTGAGAGCGGCCCAATGACAGATGCCTATATGATTATCATTCTCCGTGTTCTTGAATATAAAGAGGAAGATTTGATCAAAGCTCTGGTTAATCGTTTATTAAATACGCAGCAATCAAATGGCGCTTGGCGGTTGTATGATGATGAAAGCGGAAACCTGTCAGCAACAGTTGAAGCCTATACTGCTTTGCTATTTTCAGGTTATGCTGATGGCTCCGATAACAATATGAAAAAAGCTGAGTCATTTATTCTCAAGAAAGGCGGCCTTGAAAATACACACGTTTCAACAAAATTTATGTTAGCACTTAATGACCTTTATCCTTGGCCATATTTTTTCCCGTTTCCGCTTTTTATGATGAATAAAATACATTCATATAAATTAAGTTCCTATGTTAAAGCCCACTTGGCACCGATTTTAATATTAGGCCATCATAAGCCTTCATTTAGAAATCAGTGGACGCCTGATTTATCTCATTTATTTTCAATATCGAAAAAACGTAAAAGAAAAAGCAAACGAATTTATTCAATATCAAAATTCTTGGCAAAACCTGCGATTAAGAAAGCTGAATCATATATGCTTAAGGGGATTGAAGCGGATGGCACCTTGTTCAGTTATGCCAGTGCAACGTTTTTTATGATCTATGCCTTCCTTGCATTAGGCTATGATTCTCATTCACGCCATTTACAAAATGCTGTCGCCGGCTTAAAATCTTTATTATTTAAAATTGATGAAGACTGTCACATACAAAATTCATCCTCAACGATATGGGACACCGCATTGTTCAGTTATGCCTTGCAGGAAGCGGGACTCTCTATTGATGATCCAGCCATTTTGTCTTCAGCAAAATACTTACTTTCTTTTCAAAAGGATTATCGCACTGAAGGAGGATGGGGATTTTCAGAGAATAATTCAAGTCTTCCAGACATTGATGATACACAAGCCGCTTTACGTGCTATTTCCCGGTTTACGCTTGATCATAATGAATATCGAAAAGCCTGGAATGCAGGTGTCAAATGGCTTCTTGACATGCAGAATGATGATGGCGGCTGGGGATCCTTTGACAAAAATACCCACCAATCCATCATTACCCTATTACCTATTGAAAATTTGAAAGATACTTTCATAGATCCATCAACGGCTGATTTAACAGGTCGGACACTTGAATTTTTCGGCAACTATTTAAGGTTAACCATTCGTCATCCGCGTATAGAATCAGGTGTACGTTGGTTAATAGAAAATCAGAAAGACGACGGTTCATGGTATGGCCGATGGGGTGTTTCTTATATTTATGGTACATGGGCGGCCGTAACCGGATTAAAAGCTGTCGGGGTACCATCCCATCACCCGGCTATTCAAAAGGCAGCTGAATGGATAAAGAATATTCAGCGATCAGACGGCGGCTGGGGTGAATCATGTAAAAGTGATCAAAAGCGTACCTTTGTGCCCCTCACATATTCTACAATTGTACAAACCTCCTGGGCAGTCGATACCTTAATATCAATTTATGAAAAGCCGACCACAGAGATTGAAAAAGGCATCGACTATATATTAAATCGGGAAAACCATCCTGAGAAATCCTTGACATATCCAATGGGTGCCGGGTTACCGGGGCATTTTTATATTTATTATCATAGTTATCCGCATATTTGGCCGTTATTGGCTTTAAGTCATTATATTGATAAAATAAGAGAATTTTAATTCACTGTAAAAAAAACCGCATTTCTTTTTTGAATGCGGTTTTCTTTTGCACTTTAGAAGGTTTAACTTATTAGCTGCAGAAGCAAGGCTTTACGCTTCCTCCAAAATACTGATTGGATTAAAGACTTCATAATGGCTGTGTTCTTTAGACACACCGAAATCCTTAAGCGCTTGATTGACCGCTTTCATAAAAGGGATGGGCCCGCAAAAATAAAAATCAGCTTGATTGCCAGGCAAGATTGATTTTAACCATTCAAGATCTATAAACCCTTCTTTATCAAAGTTACGTGAGTTTTTATCATCTTCTGTTGGCTTTTCGTAACAAACATATGATTTTACATTGTTATGATCTGCAACTAATTGTTCAACACGGCTTTTCATAGCGTGAGTTGTACTATTCATTGTCGCATGTATAAAAGTTACCGATCGCTCCGGCTGTTTCTCAACAAGCATTTCCAGCATACTCATTAGAGGGGTTAGTCCAATGCCGCCGCTAATCAGCACGATTGGCAGGTCATTGTACGTTACAGTAAAATCACCGGCTGGAGCGGCAAACTGCAAAACATCGCCTTCTTTAACCTTTTTATGAAGATAATTAGATACGATCCCTTCCGGCGCATCCCCATGAGCCTCTTCACGTTTAACACTAATTCGATAATAATCTTTGCCTGGGGCATCCGATAAGCTGTAATGCCGCATATGTGTGTACTTCTCGCCTTCAATGGCTGCTTTCAGTGTCAGATATTGCCCCGCTTGATACGCGGCTATTGCTCTTCCATCTTTAGGTTTAAGATAAAAGGACGTCACCTGGTCCGTCTCCGGTACCTTTTTATCTACAATAAAGTCACGAAAGCCCAACCAGCCGCCAGTTTCATGTTCTGTTTTATCATAGAGTTCTTTTTCAATGCTTATGAAGGCATCTGCGATATAATTGTAAGCGGCTGCCCAAGCATCAATGATTTCATCTGTGGCAGCGTCGCCAAGGACATCTTTTACAGCTTGAAGCAATGTTTCACCTACAACTGGATATTGTTCAGGTTTAACACCCAAAGCCCTATGCTTTTCGGCAATCCGCATAACAAGAGGCTTTATTTCATCTAAATGATTGATATTTTCCCCAGCTGCATAGACTGCATAAGCCAGCGCTTCTTGCTGTATTCCTCTTTTTTGATTTGTTTGATTAAACATATTATAAAGTTCAGGAGCCTTTGAAAATAAAAGTTTGTAAAAATGTTTGCCAATTTCATCACTGTGCTCTTTTAAAACGGGTGCTGTTGATTTAACAATTTCAAGTGTTTTTTCATCAAGCATTGATTAATCACCTACAATATAAAAGAATAGTTTTTCATTATTTAATAGCCGAAGACACTTTTTTGCCCTTTTTGACTTTCCTTTATGAGTATTAGCTTTATTATCCTTTTTAATTCCTTTAAATC
Organism: Scopulibacillus cellulosilyticus; assembly: GCF_042665295.1. Lineage (NCBI taxonomy): Bacteria > Bacillati > Bacillota > Bacilli > Caryophanales > Sporolactobacillaceae > Scopulibacillus > Scopulibacillus cellulosilyticus. The sequence continues at coordinate 97,762 of NZ_JBHTCO010000017.1, read as the reverse complement.
TTGATGCACTTTCCCCGTTATCTCCCTGATTATTAGCTTCTAAAGATCTAACTTCATCCTTTTAAAAATTATTAACAAATTCTAAGTTGACTCATCGGAATAATTGGGGTTATTATAAATAATAATAAAAAATTAAAGAAAATTTGGCTGGTACCAAGCCCCAAGGCGCAAGCAACTGCCTGGTTGCAAAGCTTACTGCATGAAAAGGCCTTCCTTTCCGCTTTGCATCGGGCTATGATTAGCTCCTATGAATTGCGCCGTACAGGAGCCCTTATAAAACTTTCTTCATTTAGATATCTTGATTATTCTGAAAGTGAAAAAATGGCTGATCGGACAACCGAAGGCTTTATTTAAAAAGTAAATGTACTCATTTGCGAGGTGAATATTTTGAATTTCCAAGTAACGAACAGTCCTTTTAGTCAGGAGCAGGCAGAGCTTCTTAATCAGTTGCTGCCAACACTAACAGATAAACAAAAAATTTGGCTCAGCGGGTATCTTTCCAGTTTTGAAGCAGCCATTTCTACAACGGCTGATACCGCCGGTCAAAGTCTTCTCGTCACCGAAGGATCTTCTCAAAATGTCAGCCAGTCTGCTTCCCGGGAAGTCACGGTGCTCTTTGGCTCCGAGACCGGCAATGCACAATCGCTTGCTGAAGAGATGCATCGGAAATTAGAGGAACAAGGATTTAAAGCAACTCTATCTTCGATGGACGATTTCAAGCCAAAAACTTTAAAAAATGTTCAGGATTTGCTGATTATTACGGCCACTCATGGAGAAGGGGATCCGCCGGACAATGCTTTGTCCTTCTATGAATTTCTTAACAGTAAACGGGCACCCCAATTGGATGGTCTGAGATTCTCAGTACTCTCACTCGGAGACCAGTCTTACGAATTTTTCTGTCAGACTGGCAAAGATTTTGATAAACGGCTTGAGGAATTAGGGGGAGAACGTTTTTACCCCCGGATTGATTGTGACGTAGATTTTGATGAACCAGCCGCGGAATGGGTTGAGGGTGTTTTAAGTAAATTAAGCGAGGCTCAGGAGTCTAATCCTGCCGGTGAACAAATACTTTCAACTGCACAGGCAGCAGCGGCATTGCAAACAGAAAAGCCGGTCTATTCAAGAACTAATCCTTTTAAAGCTGAGGTATTAGAAAATTTAAAACTTAGCGGCCGCGGGTCAAACAAAGAAACCCGTCATCTTGAATTATCTCTCGAGGGGTCTAATTTTAAATTTGAACCGGGTGACAGTCTCGGCATTTTCCCGGAAAATGATCCCGGCTTAGCAGACAATATCATTAATGAGATGAATTGGAACCCTGAAGAAATCGTTCCTGTAAATAAACAAGGTGAAACGAGCACATTACGTAAGGCTCTGATCTCCCATTTCGAGATTACCAGACTGACAAAGCCGATGCTTACACAGGCAGCACAGCTTTTCTCCAATGAAAAGCTGACAGAACTCATTGCATCAGGACATGAGGAAGAACTTAAATCCTATCTCGATGGGCGCGATCTGCTTGATTTGATACGGGATTTCCCGCCTGGAAAAGTAGCGCCAAGCGAATTTTTACAGATTCTTCGCAGGATACCTGTTCGGCTTTACTCAATCTCGAGCAGCTTTAAGGCGAACCCGGATGAGGTTCATCTTACAATTGGAACCGTTAGATATGAAGCACTCGGACGCAACCGGATTGGTGTTTGCTCCGGACAGTGCGCAGAACGGATAGAACCCGGCGACCTATTGCCTATCTATATCCACCGTAATCCTAATTTCAAATTTCCGTCGGATTCTGAAACGCCGGTCATCATGATTGGACCCGGCACTGGCGTTGCTCCTTTCAGATCATTCCTGCAAGAAAGAGAGGAAACAGGCACGCTCGGAAAAACGTGGTTATTTTTCGGTGATCAGCATTTTAAGTCAGACTTTCTTTATCAGGTTGAATGGCAAAAGTGGCTTAAGGAAGGTGTTTTATCTAGAATGGATGTCGCATTTTCCCGCGATAATGCTGAAAAGGTTTATGTCCAGCACCGCATGCTTGAGAAAAGCCGGGACATCTATCAATGGCTTAAAGATGGGGCCAATGTATATGTTTGCGGCGACGAAAAGAACATGGCTAAGGACGTTCACCATACATTGCAGGCGATCCTTGAAAAAGAAGGCGGCATGACCCAGGACGAAGCAGAACTCTATTTGACACAAATGCGCCAGGAAAAACGTTATCAACGTGATGTGTATTGACGTGCTGAAGATTAATTGAAAGGAGTTTTACGATGGATAATAAAGGTATAGCGCCAAATAACGGAAAACCAAGCGACCTTGAGCGGATAAAGCGGGAAAGCAACTTTCTTCGCGGAACGATTGCTGAAGGGCTCAAAGATCAGTTAACAGGTGCACTGTCTGATGACGATAATAAGTTGTTAAAGTTCCACGGGAGTTACCAGCAGGATGACAGAGATTTACGGGATGAACGCAGGCGGCAGAAACTCGAACCTGATTATCAGTTTATGGTGCGTGTACGTACCCCGGGCGGTGTAACGGCGCCTGAACAATGGTTAGTCTTGGACAATCTGGCCCAAAAATATGGCGATGGAACAATTAAACTGACGACCCGGCAGTGTTTTCAAATGCACGGTATTCTTAAGTGGGATTTAAAGAAAACTTTTCAAGAAATTAACGGAGCACTGCTCAGTACGCTGGCCGCTTGCGGTGATGTCAACAGGAATGTGATGTGCAGCCCTAATCCTTACCAATCAGAGATTCATTCGGAGGTTTACGAGTGGGCCGATAAACTGGATAAATACTTGGCACCGCGGACAAAAGCCTATCATGAGATCTGGCTTGATGAAGAAAAAGTGGCAGACAGCCGTGAAGCAGATGAAGATATTGAGCCTATGTACGGTCCCGTGTATTTGCCCCGGAAATTTAAAATTGGTATAGCGGTGCCTCCTACAAATGACGTAGATATCTTCTCTCATGATTTAGGTTTCATTGCGATTTTAGAAGAAGGACAGCTTAAAGGATTTAATGTTGCTGTTGGCGGCGGCATGGGTATGACTCACGGAAATACAAACACTTACCCGCAGGTTGCCCGTGTCATTGGATTCATTCCGGTCAATAAAATCGTTGAGGTGGCAGAAAAAGTTATCACAATCCAAAGAGATTACGGCAACCGCTCAGATAGAAAAAATGCACGCTTTAAATACACGATCGATGCCAGAGGCCTTGATTGGTTTAAAGATGAATTAAATGACAGGTTAGGTTGGGAGCTTGAAGAAGCACGCCCTTATCATTTTGACCATAACGGCGACCGCTATGGCTGGGCCCGGAGCAGTAACGGCAAGTGGCATTTGAATCTATTTATTCAAAACGGACGTATCAAAGACTTTAAAGACTATCCGCTTATGACGGGTCTAAGGGAGATTGCCAAAGTTCATACTGGGGAATTCCGGCTAACCCCGAACCAAAACCTGATTATCGCTAATGTTGACAGCGAAAAGAAGCAAGAAATAAACGAGTTAGTCAAAAAGTACGGACTTACTGAAGGCAAGCACTACTCCGCTCTGAGAAGAAATTCCATGGCTTGTGTAGCTCTTCCGACTTGCGGGCTTGCTATGGCGGAATCTGAACGGTATCTTCCTTCTTTACTGGATAAGATTGAGGTTATTTTAGATGAAGCCGGTCTTCATGATGAAGAAATCGTTATACGTATGTCAGGATGCCCTAACGGCTGTTCACGTCCGGGATTAGCGGAAATTGCCTTTATCGGCAAAGCGCCGGGTAAATACAATATGTATCTTGGCGGCGGTTTCGCTGGTGAGCGCCTAAACAAACTTTACCGCGAAAATATAGGAGAAGAGGAGATCCTGGAAACACTCCGTCCTATTCTTTTTCAATATGCGAAAGAACGTCATGAAGGTGAACACTTTGGAGATTTTGTGATTCGTGCCGGCTACGTTGAAGAAGTTCTCTCGGGACTTGACTTTCATAAAAAAAAATCACCAGTAACGGTTTAGCCTTTGAAAACACACTATCGGAGAAAAGTTAATTATTTAGCAAAACACCCAGATACTTATTACTTAAGCATCTGGGTGTTTTCGTAAAAAGGACATACTGCTATTTCCTCATTACCCTGATTATTCCCCTTGCCGATGAAGACTTTCAACACATTGATCGAAAAAATTCACGATGTCTTCAGCTGACTTTCCGAGGACACGGACAAGCACGCCGCACGTCAGCTGACTGATTTCTCCGTAAAAGTTGCGCTTTTTCGGCAAAGCCACTATTGATTCTTTTTGATTTTCTTCTTCATCCTCAAATGGCTTAAGGTAAGGTTCAGGAATAATATTGCGCTCTTGTAAATTTAGTCGAACGCTTTTAATCCAATCGGTTGTTGGCCAATCCTTAGTTGATTCGCCCCACGCTACAATCCACAGATTTCCAATATGAGTAAATTCGCCAAAAAACGGCGGTTGGTTAAGATCCGCTTTAGTTGGCTCATAGCATTGCCTGTCCCAAACGAGAGGAAAGCGGTCACCTAATTCTTTCGATATCACACGTGTTTCACTGAGGAAACGTTTATATTGAAAACACTCTCCAGAACCAAGCCTCCCCGGGGTAAGTATATCCCATAATACTGCCCGGGATCCTTCATCCAGCTCTACTGTTGTCCGTTGTGTGAAATCAGAACCTGCAAAAGGGATAACCGGGTCTGGAAGGTAATACAATGTTCCGCCGGGCCCAATTGAAAATTTCATGTTCTGCGACGAAGATCTTTTTGGCGCCTTATAAATCTTCGTATATGAATCTGTATCAATCACTAGCGTAGCATTTGCTCCGACGGTAAATGTATTTCTATAATGATCACCCTGTAAAATCCCTTCGCCAATTTGTACAAGTCTCATTTTAAGCCCTTTTGGATCAGAGTAAGGACCGAACGCTCTCAAAGGGGCTTCTGCATAATTTTCAACAAGATGCGTTCTGTTATCCTCACCGCAAGCAACTGAAATTCTCTGCTGCCATCCTTTGGGATTCATAAGGGTTATGCTCCTTCCTCTTTCAAATCCTCTAACAAGGCATATTTACGTAAATGGCTAACAATTTCATCCACTGCAGTTCCGTTATTTAGGTTTGTCATTTTGTACGGCTTATTGCCGCGCATGCGTTCCGTATCGCTTCGCATGACATCAAGGTTGGCACCGACAAGCGGGGCAAGATCTATTTTATTAATAACAAATAGATCTGATTTCATAATACCCGGTCCGCCTTTGCGAGGAATTTTCTCGCCTTGGGCGACATCAATGATAAAAATAACAAAATCCGCTAATTCGGGGCTGAAGGTTGCAGCCAAATTGTCGCCGCCGCTCTCAACAAAGACGATGTCGAGGTCTGGAAAGCGGCCAACCATCTCATCAATGGCATCAAGATTAATTGACGCATCTTCGCGAATAGCCGTATGCGGACACCCGCCTGTTTCTACCCCTTTAATCCGTTCCGGAGGAAGCACACCTGTCCGTACAAGGATTTTCTCATCCTCTTTTGTAAAAATATCATTTGTAATCACTGCTGTACTATACTGATCTTTCATTCGTTTTACTAATTGTTCAATTAAAGCGGTCTTACCGGAGCCGACAGGCCCGGCAACACCAATCCGTACTGGTTTCATAATTTCAACCTCCTTATAAATATTAAGATCTGAATAGACGTGAATATAATGATTCATGTCTCATTTGCGCAATATCCCAAAGGGGTAGAGAAGCACCAAGCTCTCTAAGGGTTTTTTTCTTCTGTTCAGTTATGGCATCAAAAAGCGGCTTGGAAAGACGGCTCAATAACAGCTGTCCTTCACTTTGACCGAGCGGCACAAGTTTTATCAGTGCCGCAACAAGCCCGGCGGACGTTGCATATGCAGAGGCAAGTCCTGTTTGCTCTGACGGCCATCCCGACGAAGCGCCGATAATACCGTAGACGACTGAAAAATTCCCAAGAAAGTTGAAAAGCTTCTGGCCCTTGATCCATTCATAATAACCCGAAAGTATCGGCGAGTCTTGGATTTGTACGGCCTCTTTTAATAAGCGCTTACCGGTAGATACAGAAGCATCATTTGCTTCTTTCGCCGGACGGGAGGCGGTCAGCGTCATATCGATTTCCGCCAGATTCTCAAATAACTGCTCGTTTCGGATACTAAGTGCATCTGCCTCGTTTACTGCATGCCAAGCTAAAAGGATGGCTAACCCATCGGTTGGCGCCCAGCCTTTCGCTAAACAACGGACAAGCCATTTTTCAGCACTGTTCAAATCATGAATGGCCTTCTCTTGAACAAGACTTTCCATGCCGTAAGAATGCGTGAAAGCTCCTGTGGGAAAAGCGCTGTCAGTATATTGAAGCAGTTCCCACATCCTTCTCACGCCCCGTGTTCCATCGCATCGTCGTGATGATGCGGGTGTGTATGGCGATGAACGGTACGTTTTGTTGCAAAGCCTTGAGGCAATACCCGCTTTTCTTGACGAAATGGAAGGCCGACTGCCCGGAATAAATCTACATTTTGTTTTTCATCCGGGATAAGCACCTCATCTTCCAGAACTAGAAGCGGCTGATGCAAGTTTCCAATTTGATAACAAAGCTCGCCCATCTCTTTTTTTGTTTGCGGCTTAGCCACAATGACATCAGTCGGTTTAACTTTAACAACAATCAACCGATTGTTATCAGCATACAGAATATCGCCTTCGCTTAATGGCGGACCCGGCGGGAGATCAATACCCACTTCGGTACCTTTATCTGTCGTTGTCCGAAATCTTTTTTTTGGACACTCCTCCGAATCTAAATAGACATATTCAATGTCGGCTTCGTGTTCACTTGTCTCAGAATATTGACCTGCAATAGATGTAATAATCACTAGTCATCCTCCTCTAAAATAAATAGTATAGAAAACTATACTTCTTATAACTAAATTGAAAACTTCAATTATTTTTAAAACATAAAGTAACGTCTTGCCATGGAGACTGTCTTTTCAGCTTTACATGTACAAAGCTTACCATCAGCTCTTACATCATAAGTCTCAGGATCAATTTCAATCTGAGGGGTTAAGTTATTTAATTTCATCATTTTTTTAGTGATATGGCGGCAGCCTGTCACACCATACAACTCGCGCTCTAATCCAAGTCTTTCACCTATCCCGTTACGAAGTGATGCCTTAGAAACGAACGTCAAAGAAGTTGTCTTAATAGCCTTTCCGAATTGAGCAAACATCGGTCGGTGTATGACCGGCTGCGTTGTAGGTATGGACGCGTTTGCATCTCCCATTTGTGCATATGAAATCATGCCGCCTTTAATAACCATATTTGGCTTGACGCCGAAGAATCCCGGTTCCCATAAAACAAGATCTGCATATTTTCCGACTTCAATAGAGCCAATGATATCATCAAGGCCATGAGTAATAGCTGGATTGATCGTATATTTTGCGACATACCGCCGAACACGGAAATTATCGTTGTCTCCAGTTTCATCTTTCAATTTTCCAAATTGACGTTTCATTTTATCAGCCAATTGCCACGTTCTCAGTACTGTTTCACCGATACGGCCCATCGCCATGGCGTCTGCCGACATCATCGAAAGAACACCCATATCATGCAGCACATCTTCAGCTGCCATTGTTTCATTACGGAGACGAGAGTCAGCAAGCTGGACATCCTTTTTACTTGCCGGATCAAGATGGTGGCAAGTCATTAACATATCCATCTCTTCATCCATCGTATTAACAGTATAAGGGTTAGTTGGATTAGTGGATGACGGGAGGACATTCTGTTCACTGGCCACTTTCAAAATATCCGGTGCATGGCCGCCGCCGGCACCTTCCGTATGATAAGAATGAATGGTTCTGCCATCAAAAGCTTCAATCGTTCTTTCAACAAAGCCTGCCTCGTTTAAAGAGTCAGCGTGAAGAGCGACCTGAATGTCATATTCATCTGCTATTTTAAGGGCTGCATCGATAACCGCAGGCGTCGATCCCCAGTCCTCATGAATTTTCAATGCAATGGCCCCGGCTTCAATTTGTTCGGCTAAAGGACCTGGATATGATGCATTGCCTTTACCGGAAAAACCGATATTAATCGGCAGCCCTTCTGCCGCTTCAAGCATTTTTTGAATATTCCAGGGCCCGTTTGTACATGTCGTACCGTTCGTTCCTGCCGCTGGGCCAACGCCTCCGCCAATAAATGTCGTCGTACCGTTTGATAAAGCATGTTCACAAAGTTGCGGTGCAATATAATGAACATGCGAGTCAATGGCCCCGGCTGTTAGAATAAGCCCTTCACCGGCAACGATCTCTGTTGATGCACCAATAATCAAATTCGGATCAACATTATCCATAATATCCGAATTGCCTGCCTTACCAATCGCACTAATTTTTCCGTCGCGGATACCGACATCTGCCTTAATAATGCCCCACCAATCAATAATTGTTGCGTTAGTGATAACAATGTCCGGCGTGCCATGTCTTCTCTCTATGCTCGTCGATTGCCCCATACCATCCCGTATGACCTTTCCTGCACCATATTGCACTTCATCACCGGGAATTGTTTTATCTTCCTCGATTTCAATAAATAGCTCTGTGTCAGCTAACCGGACCTTGTCCCCTTTTGTAGGGCCAAATTGCAAATTCCGCTCCTCGCGTGACATTTTAAAAGACATCTTCATCGCTCCCTTAATCTAGAATCTTAATCCGATGTTGTGTAAAGGACATCTTTTGACATTTTAATTTTCCTGATTCACTTTGAATCTTTAGTTTTAAATCCGAGTCTTGCCGCCCTTTCCATGGCTTTAGTAAGTTGATATGGATTCTTGGTAGAACCGTTTGTCAATTGATTAAGTCCATAAACTCGGCGTTTCCCGGCAAGCGCAACCAATTGAACTGTCATTTGTTCTCCTGGTTCAAATCTTGTCGATGAACCTGCAACAATATCAAGCCTGTAGCCAAAAGCCTTCTTTCTATCAAATTCCAATTGCCTATTAACTTCAAAAAAATGGAAATGGGAGCCTACTTGCACAGGACGATCCCCTGTATTTGTAACGGAAAGTTCAATTGTCTCTCTTCCTTCATTACAAACAATATCTCCCTTACCGTATATCACTTCTCCTGGAATCATAATCATTCTTCCTTTCCTAATACCAAGTGAATTTTTATTTTTATTGATGCTTTCAGGCGTTTTAAATGGGAACTTATTATTTAGCTAGCTTTAGAAAGAGGATTATCAATTATGAACGGATAGGGTTATGTACAGTGATCAATTTGGTACCGTCCTCAAATAAACCCTCAACTTGAATCTTTGTAATCAACTCGGGTACCCCTTCCATGACATCTTTCTTTTTAAGCAATGTGGCGCCGTATTCCATAAGCTCTGAAACGTTCTTTTCCCCATCCCTGGCAGCCTCAAGAAGCTCACGGGTAATGAAAGCAACCGCTTCAGGATGATTAAGTTTTAATCCCCTTTCTTTACGGCGGTGAGCCACATCTCCTGCATAAGAAATCATCAATTTATCTAACTCCCTAGGTGTAAGCACCTTTGCCACCTCCAGCATTTTTAATCTTCCACATTATGGTCTTGTAAAAATACCTTTATACACCTTTAAGTTGGTTCCAGTTAATAAAAATCTCCGTGTTCGAAATAAAAAAACCCCGGAAATTCTTTATGTCAAAAAGAATTTCCGGGATTAAAATAAGTTTGTATTCGTGAGGCATAACTATAGGCTGTTGAAACTCATTCACCTTTATTTATACTGTGGACGTAAAAAACAGCCCATGGCCAAAAGCCCCGTATTGTGTACATGTTTCCGCTGCGGCTTCTGCCGCCTTTTCCATCGATTGTTCAATCGAACTTCCATTATAATAATGAGTGAGAAAAGCTGCGATAAACGTGTCTCCTGCACCAAGCGTATCAACCGCTTCTGTTGGAATAACAGGCTGTTCAAAAATATGGTTATCTGCTGATAAAAAGGCACCTTTCGAACCGCGTGTAATGCCTACAATTTCCGTTCCATATTGATGAACTTTTTGAGCGAAATTCCAACAATCCAATTCAGTCAGATGACTGCCTGAGAAAAAGGCTATCTTCGTATAAGGACAAACAGCATCAAGATAGTCATCATCCATTTTGGTTGAAAAGTCAAAGGAAATGTCTATTATTTGATGAAGCTTAGGCAACTGATGTTCAATGCGGCTGTATACGCTCGTATGCAAAATATCAAACTGCCTGATATACGCCAAATCTTCATCCGTAAAATGAAGCGTCAGCGACTTCTGAACACCGCCCTGGTTAGAACCGACAAAGATCCTGTCACCTTCATCGTTGAGTTCCACTTTTGCCATGCCGTTCTCACCAAAAGCTTGTCTGATTCTAGTTATATCCACTTGTTCTTTTTTTAATGTTTCTATGATATGCGCTGCCGGTCCGTCGTTTCCTAAAATACCGATATAGCCGGTTTGTTCCGCGCCGGTTTGTTTGCTTAAAACGGCAACATTCAAAGCATTGCCGCCTGGAAAAATTTCATTTCTATCTAAATAGTAATCAACAACATTATCTCCTGCACCAATTAATTTCATCGTTAAGTCCCCTTTCGTCTAACCCTTGATGCTTCCGCTTGCCATACCGCGAATAAAATATTTTTGTGCAAATAAGAACAAGATGACAATTGGCAAGGCTGAAATCGTTAGCCCGGCCAACAAGACGCCCCAATTCGTTTGCAAGGCATCCCGAAACTGCATAAGGCCGGCCGGAATTGTTCTTAATTTATCATTATCAACAAAAACGATCGCAAACATAAACTCATTCCATGCAAAGTAACCGGTCATGACTGTTGCTGTCATTAATACAGGCTTACTTAATGGCAAGAAGATTTTCGTAAATATCTGCAAGTTGCTGCAGCCGTCCAAACTGGCTGACTCCTCAAGTTCTTTCGGTATTGATAAGAAATACGCCCGGATCAATAGCAGCGTGAATGGAATCCGGTAAGCAACATAAGGCAAAATCATTGCCCAATAAGTGTTATAAATGTGAAGCGCTTGCATGAGTTTATATAAAGGGATTAAGCTTACCTGCGGCGATAACATCAGTCCGCCTAGACAGAATATAAGCAAAATATTTTTCCCTTTAAATTGAAATCTTGAAAAAGCATACGCGCCCATCGCACTGATTAAAACCGTTAAAACACAAGTAGCCACTGTTACAATCACACTGTTGAGAAAATAACCGGCAATCCCGCTTTGCCATGCGTCAACATAATTTTGTATTAAAAATTCCTTTGGAAATCCCCAGCTGTCGCCTAAAATTTCTTTTGAGCTTCTGAAGGAATTCATAACCATCCAAAGGAGAGGGTAAGCAATGATGATAAAATAAACGATCAAAATAAAGTATACAACAAATCCGCTCAAGAAAGGCTTTTTTGTTTTTAACAGTTTTTTTGGCTCAATTTTCGATAAGACATTGGCTTGAGTGTATTCATACTGTTTTTCTGTTTCCATAGATTATACCTCCTTTCCCGAACGGAATAATCTCAACTGAATCACTGAAATAATTAACGTTATGGCCAAAATAACTGTTGCTATCGCTGAAGCATAACCCATTGAGTCATTTTCAAAGGCTGAGTGATACAAGTAGGTTGCCAGGACTTGTGAGGAATAACCCGGCCCGCCGTCAGTTAAAATATTTGGTTCATTAAAAACTGTAAACGCTTGAGTCAGCGTAACAATCGTCGTAACAAAGGCCATTTCTTTAACCCCTGGGACTGTTACATGAAAAAACTGCTTAATCTTGCTTGCACCGTCAATTTCAGCTGCCTCATAGATTTCATTCGGAATCTTTTGAATAGCAATGATAAACAGCATGGCAATATACCCAATGCTTTGCCACTGCGAGACGGCAATAACTGCGAAAATCGCTGTATGACCGTTACCTAACCAACCTGTTGTCCACCCGTGTAATCCAATTAAATCAAGAAGCTTATTTAACAATCCAATTTCAGGATTATAAAAGAAGTCAAACAATAGAGCAATAACAGTAATAGAAATGATTACCGGTATAAAAAATACTGTTCTAAAAAATGGAGAAAATCTCCTCACAAGCTTGTCCTCTAAAATTGCCGCAAGGATCAGCCCGCCTCCCACTTGAAAAATAAGTGATATCACCGCATACCATATATTATTTTTTAAAGCTGTATAAAAAATTGGATCATGAAACAAATCAATAAAGTTTCCAAGCCCCTTAAATTGCATTGTTGGTGTAAAGGAGCTCCAATCAAACAGGCTGTAATACAAATTACAAATAATAGGATAATAGACAAACAGCAATAACATAATTAAAGCGGGAGCCAAATATACATATGGGAACCATTTTCTCTGATTTGGCATTGATGTCCCTCCTTTATTTTACATTGGCAAGCTCTCTTACGCTTTTTGCGGCTTTTTGAACGCCCTTCATCACTTCTTCGGGTGTCATATCGCCATTTAACATCATTTGCGCACCCTCTAAGTATGCGTTTACAATTCGAATATCAAGCGCAGAATCAAGCCACTCGGCCATATCCTTTGAATTTTTTACCTGAGTTGCGGCGTCGCGCATCGCTTTTGTTGAATTATCTTTTGTCAGTGCACCATCGACCGGACTTAGATACCCGGCATCTTTAACAAGCTTTTGTCCGTTTTTCTTATTCGTTAAAAATTCGAGGAATTTCATAGCAGCCTCCGGATGCTGCGTTTTTGATGAAATCATAAATCCTTCAGGAGCACCTGACATAATATCCGCCCGGCCTTGTCCGCCTTCTATACCCGGTAAATCAAAGAAACCAAGTTTGAAATGAATATCAGGTTCAACTAAGCTTATTTCATTCGTTTCCAAAAACATCATGGCTGCTTTACCGTCATTAAACATTTGCCTTGCAAACTCGTGATCCATTGCATTAACATCTTTATTGAAATAAGGATTTAACTCCTTAAGTTTTTCCAATGCCTTTACATATTCAGGGTTAGTAAAAGTGCCTGTCTTACGGTTGTAATCTTTTTTAAGAACACTTTGCGGCACCATTCGTTGATTTAACGTTCCAATATAATGAGCAATCGCCCAAGGGGCCTTATCTCCAAATGCAATCGGTATATAGCCTTTTGATTTTATTACTTTTGAATCTTCTATCAATTGGTTGTATGACTTTGGAGGATCCAAATGGAGCTTATGAAAAATATTTTTATTGTAGAAAAAAGTTTTCCCATCCATAAATAATGGGACACCGTATATCTTTCCATTAAACGTAAAAGGACTAATTTGTGACTGCGCTAATCGGCTTGACCATGCTTTGTCTTTTTCATAATACGGGGTTAAATCCAACGCTTTCCCTCCGCGGACAAATTTATCAGCGAATTCTCCGCTCCATGAATAAAAAATGTCGGGAGGGTGATTCGTTCCCGCTAAAACACGAATTTTTTCTTTATAAGCATCGTTTAAAACCGCCTCTGTTTGAACGTGAATATTGGGATTTTCCTTTTCAAATTCTTTAACAACGCTCGCAAAATAAGATCTTTCCGGTTCCTTAGGCCAGCGATGAATAAATTTCAATGTAATTTGGCCATCTTTATGAGATGATGATGTACTTTTGGCTGTACTTTTTTCAGAATGTGAACAGCCGCTTATTACGGAAGTGAATAGAAGCAAAGCCGCTGCCAAGCATAAAAGTTTTTTCAAGACAGCTGCACCCCCCGTTATTAGAATTTTCAGTGCGAAAATGGTATAATGATATAAGGAAGGAATTGAGGATCGGCACATCCCCAATTCCTGGATTGAATATTTATTTTTTAATATGTGTTCAAAAGGAGGACAAACAAGGCCGAGAAGTTCGAGGCGCGGAAGCCGCGAGGATCGGAGCGTAGTCTGAACCTACGTGAGAACCGGAGCGGCGACGCAACGAAGAAATTCGACAGCCATGTTTCCCGGACTTTTTGAACATCCTTTAGTATTCAAGTTTCCACATGTATCTTCTTTCTGAAAGCGGGTGATTTCTTTCATCCGCTAATTTTTCTGCATACAGTCTAAGCACATGATTCAAAACAAGCGGCGCAATATATTTTTTCATAGATTCATCAATTTCTTTCAGGTCAAAGTCTTTTGCATCTAATACAACAAGTTTTTCTCCGAATCGTTTTGAGAACTTCAAGGCTCTTTCTTCAAGCGGCCGTGTTTCATCCAAACCTAGCAAAATAATAAATGGCACATCTTTATCCAGAATCTCAAACGGTCCATGGAAGTATTCCCCGGCATGAATGGCGTGTGAATGAATCCATTGCATTTCCATTAAGATACATATCGCAAATGAGTAGGCAATCCCGTAATTCGCGCCGCTTCCCATTGTATAAATGATTTTCTCGTCTTTATAATCATGACCGAACTGTTCTGCTTTGTCTTTAAACTGTTCTAAGGCCCTATCATATACCGTTTGCAGCTGATCCAAACTGCTTAACATTTTTTGATAATTATCATTTTCTTCATAAATAGAAACAAGCCCCATAACCAGCTGATACATAAAGCTATAGTTTGTGTTAAAGGCATTTGCTTCTTTGCCCCATTCATAACGTAAGACAAAATCAGCATCCGCTGTTAATGGCGAACCAAGCTCATGTGTCAAAGCCACGGTTGTTGCGCCTTTGCTTTTCGCAAAGCTGACTGATTTGACCGTTTCAGGCGTCTTGCCTGCATGAGAACATAAAATAACCAATGAGTCTTTGCCAAGCTTTACTGGATTCCTGTGAATGAACTCGTTCGAAGAATAGAGATCCGATTCAATTGTTTTCGCTTCCCGATCTAAAAGGTATTTACTTGGATACATCAGTGCTGAAGAACCGCCGCAAGCGACAAAGAATACATTTTTTATAGTTTTGCCTTTAAGCGCATCTAAAACTTCTTGTACCTGTTTATCAGCTGTTAATTGTGTTGCCATCATATAACCTCCAATAAAAATGAATTTTCATTAATAAGTGCCTTAAGTATCTGCTATCCTCCTTCACTTGAATATAACGTTATATAACATTATAATAAAACCATGGATAACCATTGTCAATAATTTTATGAAAATTAACTATCATTGAATATTTTTACTAATGGAATTGTTTACCTAGAAAAGAATTAGTATGATAAAAGAAGGATAATCTAATATGTTTGCAGGTGAATACTATGAAACTGAATGCTGATAGTGCTCAGCCATTATATGAACAATTGAAAAGTATTATAAAAGAAGAAATCTCTAGAGGCGTTTATAAATACGGAGATAGAATACCAACTGAAATCGAACTATGCGAAAAATACGGGGTCAGCCGAATCACCGCAAGAAGAGCGGTCAGCGATCTTGTTGAAGAAAACATCCTGGACCGCCAGCAAGGAAAAGGAACGTTTGTTAAACACCGCCCCTTTAAGAGCGAACTCCTTGCTGTCACCGGATTTTCTGAATTCGTAGAAACTGTTGGGAAAAAGCCTAATTCTCATGTTGTTTCCAAAGAAGTCATATCATCAACACCGGATCTTGAAGAGAAACTTAATATCCCGAAAGATGCACCCGTGTTAAAACTAGTGAGACAATTATATTTGGATGATGAACCTTTAATGCTTGATACCGCACACTATCCTTTGAACCGCTTCCCGAATCTGGATCAATATATAGAAGACTCATTATCCACTTATAAAATTTTAAAAGATATTTATCATACCCAGCCCTTCTCAAGTAAAAGAGAGTTAAACATTGCACTCGCTACAAGAATAGAGGCGCCGCTGTTAAATTGTGAAGTTGGCGAACCGCTGTTTAGAGTTGAAAAAATTGCCTATGATAAAAACCACATTCCTGTTCATACTTCTGTATTTTATGCGGTCGGGAGTAAAGTGACTTTTACTGTTAATGAAAGTGTTGAGGAGTAAGGTGCACCCTTTTTGACGGACGGGGTTACCTGCCTTCCTGCTAAAACAGGAAGATGCCATAATACAATGTTTTTTTGGGAGTTGGGCAATTTTGGGACAACCAAAGAATTTTAAAGCTTTTTTAACAAAAAGATATTGGGTCATTATTATTGCTGTCTTTTGCTCTATCTTATGGGGCAGTGCCTTTCCTGCCGTCAAAGTCAGCTATCATGTACTCGGAATTTCTGAAAATAACTTATTGGCACAAATTGTCTTTGCAGGTATGCGGTTTATGATGGCCTCACTTATTCTGTTAGTTTTAATGTTTATTGTTGATAGAAAAGCTTTAAGACTTAAGCGGCGTCATTTACCGGCAATTATAAGTCTGGGATTCTTTACAACAAGTCTGCAATACTTCTTTTTTTATATTGGATTGGCTCATGCATCAGGTATGAAAGGTGCTATTTTAACTTCCAGTGAAATGTTTTTTGTTGTTATTATGGCCCATTTTATATATTCGGACGATCGTTTAAATTGGCGTAAAGTTTTTGGATTAATTGCAGGTTTTGGAGGTATTGTGCTTGCAAACTGGGGAGAAGATTTTTCGTTGAATTTTTCCTTTTTAGGCGAAGGTTTTCTTCTTTTGGCTGGTCTGTCTAATGCATTAGGTACTTTTCTGGCCAAAAGACTCTCAATTGACATTCATCCATTTGCATTAACCGGCTACCAAATGTTTTTCGGTTCGTTTACCATGCTTATTATCGGGTTTCCGAAGCTTCAACCAGGCTCTATGCATTTTACACTATCAGGCTGGGCTTTGTTAATTTACTCTGCATTTCTATCTGCAGTTGCCTTTTCATTATGGTTTTCATTACTTAAATATAATAAAGCCGGGGAGGTTTCAATATATAAGTTCGTTGTTCCTGTCGCCGGCACAATTTTGTCAGCAATATTTATTCCGAGTGAGCATTTAACTTTTTATATTTTGGGCGCACTTGTTCTTGTTGCCAGCGGAATTGTAGTTATTAATCGAAAAAGTGAAAGACAGACTATTATCGAACAGGGGGCACCTAATCTAAAAAGATAACAAAACAAGAATTAAAGAAAAGGGAGGTTAGTTGTGATCCCCCTTCAATAATAACCTGCCAAAATGACCCGACATCATTTAATATGCCGGGTCATTTAAAAATAGTTGTTTTATTTCAATCAGTTTTTTTTTATCCCCTTTTGCCAGAGTGCTTATCGTAATTAAAGCTTATTATCGTCTTGTATTTAAAGGCTTTAATTTCGCTTCAATTTGCTCCCGCTGTGATTCGAAAAATGGCGGTAAAGCAAGCGTCTCACCTAAATGGTTAATATCTTCATCTGTGTCAAAGCCGGGGCCGTCTGTTGCTAATTCGAATAATATGCCATTCGGCTCTCTGAAATAGAGAGAACGGAAATAAAAACGATCGACATATCCAGAATTATGAAATCCGACTGCTTGAATTTTCGTTATCCATTCCCGTAATTCTTCTTCATTGTCAACCCGAAATGCAACATGATGAACACCACCGCGTCCGAGGCGTTCTTGAGGCAGATCATTTCTCTCTTCTAAATGAATTTCTGCACCGGTTCCTCCTTCTCCAGTTTCGAATACTAAAATGTCCGGTTGTCCTTTCACTGAGGAAGGGTAGCGCCCTTTTTCACGGAATCCCATGATTTCTGTTAACACATTTATTGTTTTTTGTGCATCTCTAACCGTTAATTTAATTGGTCCCAATCCGCGAATACCATATTCCTGAGGTACCGGACTTTTTTCCCAAGGGGTGCCGCCTTTGACACCATCATTATTTTCATCCGATACTAAAGTTAAGCGTTGTCCTTCAAAGTCTTTGAAAGAAAGTGCGGAGCGGCCTGTTTGTTTTGAAATGTCTTCATGGTCTACATTAAAGTCTTCAAAGCGTTTTTTCCAGTAAACTAATGCTTGATCATTGGCAACACGAAGGGAGGTTTCCGATATACTATTAACCCCGTCATGGTTTCGTCCAGCCATCGGAATTTCAAAAAAGGTCAATTCGGTTCCGGGGTTCCCCTTCTCATCTCCATAAAACAAATGATAAACCGAAGTGTCATCTTGGTTAACTGTTTTTTTAACTAACCTGAGACCTAATATTTTTGTGTAAAAATCAAAGTTCTTATCAGCTTTTGCTGTGATTGCTGATAAATGATGAATCCCTTTGAGTTCCATTCCATTCACCCTCTCATTTACTATTAATTAAAATGCCTAATTAAGAAAACTTGCCGATTAATTAAATCATCACTTTATTTAGATTGATGAGTACCACTTTGCCGCTTGTTGAACTTCGGATTGAGTCAATTGATGGCCGGCACTCTCCCAATGAATCTCAACGGTTGCACCCGACCGTTCGAAAATATTGGCCAACTCTTTTGTTTCTTCAGGTTTGCAAATGGGGTCATTTATACCTGCCCCTATAAAAACTGGTGTGCCGGCGAGATTAGGTAATTCAATGCCGCGCCGGGGAACCATTGGGTGAAATAAAACAGCGCCTTTTAGTGCATTTTCATAGTGAAAAAGAAGGCTGGCCGCAATGTTTGCGCCATTGGAGTAGCCAACAGCAACCACATTGTTTCGATCGAATTTATAGTCATTCGCGGCAGAATCGATAAACGCTTTTAATTCTTTCGTTCGAAAAATGAGATCCTGTTCATCGAAAATCCCTTCAGCAAGTCTTCGGAAAAATCGCGGCATCCCGTTTTCACTGACATTTCCGCGAACGCCTAATACCGAAGCGGAATCATCAATCATGCCTGCCACCGGTAAAAGATCTGTCTCCGTTCCTCCTCTCCCATGCAGAAGAAGCAATGTCGGTTTACTTAAATCCTTCCCTTTATGGAAAAAGTGTTTCATGAATGTTTTACCTCCTTTAGACTTTTAATAATTATTTATTTGTTTCATTTAACTCGAATTCGAGGTATAGGGCAAAAAAATAATATTAGCCAACTTCCATTTCTGCAAAATTCTTTTTTAATTAAGTTGAATTAAATTATCTCTAATTCGAGATTAATTTTACATTTGAATAATTCTTTTGTCAACCCTTAAACAAAAGAGAGCCCGATCAGGACTCTCTTTTGCCAAAGTTATCCACAGTTCACAGGGTCAGACCCCAAAAAAGATGGTTATCCACAGTTTGATTTATACACTGTCCAGTTGTTGGACTTGGAATAAATCAAAATAGCTGCCCCGTTTCTCCATAAGTTCGTGATGATTGCCGACTTCGATAATTTTGCCATTTTCAATGACAACGATACGATCAGCATGTGTAATCGTTGACAGTCTATGTGCGACAATAAATGTTGTCCGGTCTTTTGCCAGATCTTCGAGTGCTTCCTGGATAAGATGCTCGCTTTCAAGGTCCAGGGCTGATGTAGCTTCATCCAGGACCAGAAGCGGAGGATTTTTCAAAAACACTCTCGCTATAGATATCCGTTGTTTTTGACCGCCGGATAGTTTGACTCCGCGTTCTCCGACCGGGGTGTCGTATCCTTGCGGCAGCTGCATAATAAAGTCATGAGCATTCGCTGCTTTGGCTGCTTTAATAACTTCTTTATCGGTCGCATAGGGGTTCCCCATTTTGATATTGCTTTTAACCGATTCACTAAAAAGAACCGTATCCTGCAGTACCATGCCGATTTTATCTCTAAGTGTTCTTACTTTAAAATCACGGATATCGCGGCCATCCAGTTCAATAGCACCGCTTGTGACATCGTAAAATCTGGGGATAAGACTGACAAGCGTTGACTTGCCTCCCCCGCTCATACCTACAAGCGCAATCGTCTCACCCGGCATCACATCAAGATTGACGTGTGATAAGGCTGGCGACTCGTCTTGATTATAATAAAAGGATACATCGCGGAAACTGACATGTCCGTCAACAATTTCAAGCGGTTTTGCATCCGGCTTATCCTTAATGTCGTACTTTTCATCTAAAAATTCAAAGATCCTGTCCATTGAAGCAATTGACTGAGTTAATGTCGTTGATGAGTTCACGAGTCTTTTCAACGGATCGTATAACTGATTTAAGTAAGAGAAAAAGGCGACTAATGTACCGATCTGCTTTAGATCTCCGGAAATAACAAGATATGAGCCGACACCAATGACAAGGAGCGGTGAAATATCTGTAACGGTATTAACAACCGCAAACGTTTTTGCGTTCCATGATGTATGATCTATCGCTTTTTGCCAAAAGTTTTTATTTCTCTCAGCAAACTGCCCCTGCTCATAATCTTCCAATGCAAAACTCTTAATGACATTCATCCCTTGAACCCGTTCATGCAAATGACCTTGAACTTCTGCAAGCGCTTGAGAGCGGCGCCTTGTTAATTGCCTTAATTTAGAATAGAAAATTTTAACGATCATAGCGTAAACCGGGAACATAATAATAGATATAATTGCAAGAATCCAATTTAGCCAGAACATAATAACTAAGGCTATCAGAACGGTCGACATATCAAGCCAAATATTCATTAAGCCAGTGATAACGAAGGTTTTGGTTTGTTCTACATCATTAATAACCCGAGAGATGATCTCGCCGATTTTACTGTTAGAGTAAAAACGAAGGCTTAACTTTTGAATATGCGCAAACAATGTATCACGGATATCATACAGGACTTTATTTCCAGTCCATTGAGCAAAATATTGCCGGTAATATTCAATCGGCGGACGTATCACAACAAAAATAAAAAAAGCGCCTCCAAGTAAGTAGAGAAGCTTTTTCAGCTTTTCAGCATCTGACAATGATGTATTAAGAATATCATCAATGACGTACTTGAAAATTAAAGGAAGCAATAAAGGTATACCAAACTTTACAAGTCCGACAATAACCGTAATTACAATTTGTTTTTTATACGGTTTAACAAATTTCATATATCGCTTAATGCTGCCCAGAAAGCATCACCTAGTTTCTTTCTAACTTTTTATACAAGCTGTACCATTTGTCCACAAAACCTGGATTGAAAGGCCCTTTTTCATTTTTTATCCAATCGATTAATTCTTTTACATGGCTTTTTAGTATATTATCGAGTTTTTTTGGATAATTCATTTTTCGTTTATGCAAAGAATACTCATCTTCGTCAAGCAATTTATATGAACCATTCGGATATACTTTAATATCAAGATCGTAGTCGATATACTTAAGAGCTTCCTCATCCCAAGTAATCGGCGATCCTAAATTGCAGTAGTAATAAATGCCGTCTTGGCGGATCATACAAATAATATTGAACCATTCTTTGGTGCTGAAATACGTGATAGCGGGTTCCTTTGTCCGCCAATGCCTGCCGTCGGACTCAATCACTAATGTTTGATCATTGGCACCGATGACAGTATCCTGAGTACCCTTTAAAACCATGGTTTCTTCCCATACGCGATGCAGCGTACCATCATGCTTATAACTTTGAATTTGAATGATCTGACCCATACGAGGAAAACGCATCGTCGTTCCCCTTTCATATAAAAAGTGACATTTGCTATATGTTTATATATTATAACTTGTCTCCTTAAAATTTTAAAATAATATAACAATATGTTTTACATTTTTTCTAACGTTGATACAATCCGATTTACATCGAGCACCGCGTGATACATTCTCAAACTGCTGCAAGCTATGATGAAAAGTTAAAATATGTGTCGGCGAAGGAAACACATAGTTCACCGTTAAATGTCTATGATAAAAGACAAGGAGGTGTTCCATAAATGGTAGATGAAAAACAAACGCCTGATTTTGATGCATTAAATGATCGATTAATTGCAGAACAGCCGAAGGGTCCGACTTTTGGAATTAAAACAAATTTAGATCCAAAAACGCCGTTTGAAGAAAATCCTTATGCGGAAAATGTCAAAAGCAAAAAAGGGCAGCAGCAACTTGAAGATTTTTTTGAGTAAATTTCATGATTTCCTATCGCACAATTTAAGCTATCCAAATTGGATAGCTTAATTATTATTAAAGCTCCCTAAACGTATGTTAGGGAGCTCATTCATGTGTAAGGTGATGTTACTGTTGGTTTTGGCTTTTCTTAGCTTGAGACTGTTGGTTCTTTTGACGTACAGATTGAACGTCAGTTTCGCTAGCAAATTCTGTGCCGAATTGGCCAGCTTGTCCAGCTTGGTTTTTACCTGCAGCTTGTTGGTTTTGTTGTCTAACGTGTTCAGCGTTAGTTCCTGCAGGTGTCATATTACGCTTTGCCATTGGTATCACCTCCACGATAGTTAATGTAACCATTGTCATTTTCTTTTATGTAAAAGAAATAAGAATTTTTTTATTCCGGCGCAAAGTGCTAAATCTGCCTATTTAAGCAGCGGCTTTAAGGAATAAATAAAACCCCGCCGATGTTTTACTTTATTTAAATGAGCAGATTTAAAAATGGACATAACTATATATATACGAGAAAGGATGATATCAATGTATGACGGAAGGGACTTTACGGAATTATCCATGATCCCGAAAACTGAATGGAAAGATAATGAACTCGCTTATTTTCACCATTGTTTACAGCAGCTAACCCCATATTTAAATAGTGAAGGTGTTGAGATAAGAACCGAAGTTGTTGAAGAAATCGAATCAAGAGGCGGATTAAACGAGGTCTGATCTATTTATGAGAGCAGACCTTGTTTAATTTTATCGACAATTTTTTGATGTGAAACCGGGAATGGGAATTTTTCCAATTCTTTTAAAGATACCCACTTTCCCCCTTCCTTAACAGGAGTTTTATCAATCATCCCCGTAAATAAGTTTAAATGCCATTTTAAATGGGTAAAAGTA
The DNA here is from genome assembly GCF_042665295.1 of Scopulibacillus cellulosilyticus. Lineage (NCBI taxonomy): Bacteria > Bacillati > Bacillota > Bacilli > Caryophanales > Sporolactobacillaceae > Scopulibacillus > Scopulibacillus cellulosilyticus. The sequence goes on along the minus strand of NZ_JBHTCO010000017.1, from coordinate 75,024 downwards.
TGTTGTATGCTCATTTCCGTGTTGTTTATTTGAATAGAAAGATCATAATTCTTTTTTATATAATCCTGAACTGCTTTATTTGTATCTGTTTGCAAAGATTCCAGAGGAACCATAGGAAATTCCCATAAGTTTGCAAGCAAGCCTTGTTCGGGGCGTTTTCTGATCAAGAATTTTCCGGCTTTGTCCCGTAATACAAGAGCAGCAAAAAACAGCGGCTTAGGCGGCGTCTTTTTTTTCTTGACAGGATATTCAGTTTGGACGCCTTCATCGAATGCCCTGCAATGTTTGGCAATTGGACATTGATCACATTTCGGCTGCTTGGGCTTGCAAATAAGCGCGCCAATTTCCATTAATCCTTGGTTAAATGCAGAAGGATCCGTTTCGGAAATAATATTATAGATAATTTCTTCAAATAACCGCCTTGTTTTCTGCTTCGTTATGTCATCATCTATTAAAAAGATGCGGCTCAGAACTCGCATGACATTTCCGTCAACAGCCGGCTCAGCCTGGTCATATGCGATACTCAGTACAGCCCCCGCTGTGTAAGGTCCTATCCCTTTAATAGATAAAATATCTTTTTTATTATTTGGAACACGACCCTGATATTCTTCAACAACTTCACGAACACCTTTTTGTAAATTACGGGCACGGGAATAGTAGCCTAGACCTTCCCAGGTTTTGAGAACAGCTTCTTCTTCCGCTGAAGCCAAATCCTCCGGGGTCGGGTATTGGGTAATAAATCGTTGATAATAGGGAATAACTGTATCTACCTGAGTTTGCTGCAACATCACTTCAGATATCCATATATAATAAGGGTTTTTTGTTTGACGCCAAGGCAGATCTCTCTTATTTTGATAAAACCATTGAATCAGATCTTTGTTGAATTGGTTAATCTTAAAATTTTCCAAATCTTGCTGTATGGTCATATTTTTTTAAAACCTCCAGGTGTAAAAGAGTTCCTAAATCGTTAATCTTTAAACATGTGAAAAGGGCTCTCACGTTGTATACTAATAACATAGGATATATTGTCAGCAAACAGCTTAAGCCTAATGTCTACATATAAACTTCACAAGAAAAAGTCATTTTTTGATGGTTAGGTGGCTATAACAATAGGAGGGCAGAACATACTATGGATTCAGCTACACATGTTGTCATGGGAATAGGGTTAGCAGGACTTGCAACCATTGATCCTGTTGTTGCGCACAGCACTGCTGAAACTCACGCCGTCCTAGTCGGAACTCTAGCCGGATCAATTATTCCTGATGTAGATACCGTACTTAAATTTAAAAATAACGCTACGTATATTAGAAACCACCGGGGAATCACTCACTCCATACCTGCAACATTACTATGGCCGATTCTGCTTGCTGCCGTTATCATGATCATTTTTCCAACGGCAAATATGTTCCATTTATGGTTGTGGACTTTTATCGGTGTTTTTCTTCATGTTTTCGTTGATATTTTTAACGCATACGGTACTCAAGCCATAAGACCTTTATCATATCGTTGGGTCGCATTAGGCATGATTAATATTTTCGATCCGTTCATTTTCGGCATTCATATCGTTGGCTTTATACTTTGGTATTTTGTTGGTTATCCTTGGATGATTTTTTCAGCTGTTTATGCCATTTTAATTATTTATTATTTATGGCGCGCCTATGTTCACCGCAAGATTGTTAACCGGGTAAAGGCCAGGCTGCCTGATGCTATAGAAGTATTTTTGTCGCCGACCTTGCGATGGTCGCAATATCATTTATCTGTTAAAGCGGAGAACAATTATTATGTCGGCGAAATAACAGCAGCCAGCGTAAACATTATTGATACGTTTACCCGAAAGCCGGTGCCGGATAATGATATCATACAGGCTGCAAAGAAAGATAAAAATTTGCACGCTTTTCTATCCTTTTCCCCTATTCACAGATGGGAGGTCAGCCCATTTGAAAAAGGATATGAAGTTAAATTTATTGATTTAAGATATCTGTCAAAAGGACACTATCCGTTTGTTGCTGCAGTCTGGCTTGATGATCATTTAAACATTATAAGTTCTTATACCGGATGGGTATACAGCGAGAAGAAGCTCAGAAAAAAACTGTTGCCGTCCACACGAAGAGAAAGAAGGGCTTAAGTTTACCCTTCTCTTTTTGTATTATTACCCGAGTTAATTATTTTCCTTAACCAGCATTGATATCGGAAATGCGGTAAGTTCCTTGGCATTTCCCCGGTATCCCCAGGCAAATGTTCCGTTCATATAAGCAATTTTAAATGAATCGCCCGGATCACCGGAAATATAATACTCATCACCAGGCTTAAATTGGGACGGATCCATTAAATAAGATTTCGCCATCTGAATCTTTCTTTCACAGACCGCGAACTCGTTAACCATGCCCATTTGCTCCGCTTTCTTAGCTTTTTCGTTCAATCTGGCAATTTCCTGTTGCAATTCGTACTCTGACATTTGACTATACCGTTTTTCCATAATGGATATGCCCCCTGATCGGAATTAACTAGTACTATTATAAAGGATAAAATTATTTAGTAAAAAGGTAAATTAAAGTTTAAGTTCAAAAAGGAGGAACGAGCAATACATCTCGAACTACTGCGAGTTGCGACGAGAAGTGGAAATACTTCTTTGAGTATGCTGCGGCGAAGGAGCACCAGCATGCATATTTTACTTTAACCCATTCATTTTTCCCGGACTTTTTGAACTTCCTTACTAGAGAGGATTGATATAAATGGCATACATCATCATCACCGGCGGCGGCTCAGGACTTGGACGGGCACTTGCCCTGCAATACGGAAAACACGGCTATACGCCTATATTGTTAGGAAGAAATGAAAGTAAGCTTCTGGATGTCAAAAGCGAACTTGCCGAACAGAGTGTCCAAAGTTTTATTGAGGTCTGCGATCTTAACGATATTGAACAAATCAAACAAACTGCCGCTCATCTTCAAGAAACTTTTAAACAAATCGATTTTCTAATTAATAATGCCGGTATCGGGCATTTTGGTCCTCTTCAAGACCTTTCAGATGAGAAAATATTATCTATGATCGATACTAATATAAAAGGTACAATCTTTTTTACTAAATATATGTTGCCTGCGCTTCTAAAAAATAAAAAAGGAAAAATTTTAAATATCATTTCGACCGCAGGACTTAAAGGAAAACTTAATGAATCCGTCTATTGTGCAACAAAATTTGCAATCCGGGGTTTCTCTGAAAGTCTTAAGTTAGAGCTTGCCGACAGCAATATTACTGTTGTTCCTGTTTATATGGGCGGTATGAACACGCCTTTTTGGGAAAGTGAAACGCATATAAAGGATACAAGCCGGCTTGTATCAGCTGAAGCTGTTGCAAAATATATTTATGAACACGATGATGGCCGCCAAGACATTTACGTCGATAAAGAACAGTTGGGTTAGTCTTTATATTCCTGAACAAATCGCTCGATTAGAGAAGCAGAAAATCCTTTGCGAAATAAATATTGCTTTATCTTTTGCTGCCATTCCCAGCCCGTAAACTTTTTGTATTTGCGGGCTGCTTTTTCGCCTTGAAAACAAACGGCTTGCCATTCTTCTTCCTCCGACTGGGAAAAAGCTTCGTTGATTATATCGTTTATTGTCTCCGAATAGTAGCCCCTTTGTTGCAGCAAACGGGTGAGCCTCTGCTTTTGTTCCATTGCAGACCGCTTGGCTGACCCGGTTTCCATTTTTTTATTCATAAATTTAAAGGCGTTTTCCTGTTGTTCTGAAGGACTGTATTGATCAAGTGCAGCCCTTGCATCTTGTTCATTCACACCGGATTGCACAAGCTCACGCAGAATATAATTCGGCCCCTTAGTGGTCAACCTTTTTCTTGATCTGACAAACGCTTCGGCAAATATCTTATCATCTAATAGATTTTCTTTAGACAGCCTTTGAATGATTTGCGCTATTTCTGTTCGTTCAAAGCCTTTTTTTAACAAATAGTCTTCCATTTCTTTTTTCGTACGCATACGATATGATAAGTAGTTTAACGCAAGATGATAGATTTTCACCATGCTTTCTTCAGACCTGATAGCATCTAGCTTTTCTTGCGTTAGTTCTAACCCTTTTCTTAATTCATGCGCTACAAAAATATCTTCATGGACATGAATCGTTAAAATACTGTCATTTTCCCGCTTAATATCAACGTAAAAATAGCCTTTATTTTTTTCATCTGCCCGCAGCTTATTTATTTGATACATGTTAATCACCTTCAATCTATTATAGACTTTCTTGTCATTTGAAGAAAATTTGGCAATAAGAGAGATATTTTAAGGAAGATTACCTATTTCAAAGGAGTGACATAGTTGAATCTATTGATTTCAGGAGGGACCGGTTTCATTGGACGAGCATTAACAAAGCATTTCAGCAGTTTAAAACATCACGTTTATATTCTTACAAGAAAACGTATTACTGAAGAGTATTCTCAATATGTTCATTATGTCCAATGGTTAATTAGAAAAAGCGCTAATCAATACCCGCTGCCGCCTATTGATGTTGCTATTAACCTTGCCGGGGCATCCATATACAACAGCCGTTGGACAGAGTCAAAGAAAAAAAGCATTTTACAAAGCCGCTTGAATGCGACTAAGTCACTGATCAACTTATTAAGCCAAATGCCTATAAAACCTCATTTACTTATCAGCGCTTCAACGGTTGGTTATTACGGCACATCGAAAACCCAATCCTTTACAGAAACATCCAGCTATGAAGGAAGCGATTTTTTAGCTGATGTGAGTTATCGTTGGGAAACAGAGGCCCTTCGCGCAGAGGAGCTGGGTATCAGAACTGTATTGGCAAGATTCGGACTTGTACTTGCACAAAGTGATGGTTTGCTTCCTAAAATGATTTTACCTTATAAATATTTTATCGGCGGAACAATTGCATCCGGCAAGCAATGGGTTTCATGGATTCATATTGAAGATCTGGTTCGTTTGATAGACTTTACTATTCAACATCCATTTATAAATGGTCCTGTAAATTTCACCTCGCCTTACCCTGTAACGATGAAAGAATTTGGACAAACAATTGGAAAAGTTACAAAGCGCCCCCATTGGTTTCTGTTCCCTTCTTTTATTCTAAAACTTTTCTTGGGTGAAGTAAGTGAATTTATAACAAAGGGTCAAAAAGTTATCCCCAAGAAAGCCGTTACCGCATCATTTAATTTTAAATATCCTAGTCTTGAAAGCGCATTAAAAAATCTTTTAAATTAATGATAATTTCTATTCCCATTTTATAAAAAACAGGATATAATATTCTAAATTTCATATGCAAACATGTTCAAAACAGGCGAAAATTTTCTTCATTTTTGAACATCCTCTACGGGAAGGCAATTGGTGCGCCACCAAAGTTTCTTTGGTCCTAGTGGGTTCGATTCCCATCCCGAAAGCTAGACAACTAAGATCATCTAAACAGATGATAAGTTTCTTTTTAAGTTTTTTCATTCATTGCCTAGTTTTTATATTATTCGGGGTGGACCCCGCTGGGAGGTATGTAACATGTTAAAGAAACGTGACCTTTCGGAAAGTGGCGTATTGTTTCAGTTAATGAAAGATCCTGAAGTGTACCCTTATGTCCGACATAAAGCCGAAACATTAGAAGAATATCAACTTATTGTTCAAGAAACAATGAAGAAAGAAGAAAATAATGAACTCATTTCCCGAACAATTATTGATGAATACAAACAACCTATCGGTACGATATCATTATACGACATTGCAGATAATAAAGGTTTCTTAGGGACATGGATTGGAAGGCCTTATTTTGGAAAAGGCTATAACCAAAGAGCCAAAGAAGCTTTTTTTTCTGAACTATTTCTGGAAAAAGCTATTCATACGATCTATTTAAAAATTCGCAAAGCAAATATTCGTTCCCAAAAAGCTGCAGAAAAAATTCCCTATGTGCATATTGTTGATAATTTGGAAGCACATCATATAAATCATGATCCTAACATGTTTCACTTATATGAAATCACGAGGGACCGGTATATTCTTCATCACCAGCATATCCAAACTTTCACCTTTAATGCAAATGAGCTGAAAGAAGCATAGATTAAAATCCCCCTTATAGAAGGCTTTCAAAGCTGATTATCTAAGGGGGATTTTTTCTTTTGATTAAACTAAAGCTTTTTGGAAAAAATAGCATAATAATGGGTGTTCAAAAAGAAGGAACGAGCGTAAGCACGGGCGAGAAGTGGAAATACTTCTTTGAATAATCTTCGGCGAAGAAGTCAGCACGCATACTTTAACTCATTCATTTTCCCCGACTTTTTGAACATCTTATAATAAAGGAGTGATCATATGGGATCAAAACGGGACAACCATACAATCAATCGGTTTGACCATTTAAACAAAACACAATCTGTCCTTTATCAAAAAGAATTCAAAAGGGCTGACAGCGCCTATCAAAAAGGCAGAAAGTCATAGGAGGTTTTCTGAGATGGAGCGTAAATATGATGGTCATGAAGAAGATATTGCCAAAAATGAAGATGTCCAATATACACAAGCCCTTGATTCCGACGATCAGGAAGCTTTAGAACGTGCTAAGGAAGCTGACAGACGGGCTGAAAATAGCGAAGATTAAGAAGCAGCCCTGTATAGCTGAGTGCTGTACAGGGCTTATAAATTATTCATTTTGATCATCAACGGATATCGGTTTCCAAAAAGATATAGCAAGAAAAGCTAAACCAAAGATAAGAATAACGATGCCCCACCAAAGATTGAGATTAGTATGATCATGGGCTTTGGTTGGATCGGCAAACAGACCATATCCGCTGATTAAGAGTCCATAAAATGTAAAGAGGACACCAATAATTTTTCGAAGATCAAAATAACCTTTTTTCTTAGATCCCATTATTCACCCTCCTTTACCAGAGCCAAATGTTAATGATAACCAGAATAATTAATGAAATAATAGATAGAACGCCAGGGCGTTTATACCAGGCCAGGTGTTTGTAATTTGGTTTTTCGGAATAGCCGTATACCAACCCTGTTAATTCTTCTTTTTTCTTAGGTTTTGTAAAGTAGCTGACAGCAATGGTTACAACCATAGTAATCACCCACGCGATTAATGCCCGCCAGAAATTGCCTGCCTGTGCTGAACCATAGAATTCTGCCGGGATCGCAAAATATGCGACAAATGCACCAACAACACCGCAAAGCAGTCCCCAGAAGCCGCCCCAAGCTGTTGTTCTCTTCCAAAACATACCGAGCAAGAATGTGCCAAACAATGGTGCATTGAAGAATGAGAATAAGGTTTGCATATAATCCATAACACTTGGATAACTGCCCGCAATATAGGCAGTTCCAATACTGACAATAACACCAATAACAATTGACCAGCGTCCTACACTTATGTAGTGTTTGTCGGATGCTTCTTTTTTGATATAAGCCTGGTAAATATCGTAAGTAAAGATCGATGTGAATGCTGTAATATTACCAGCCATTCCGCTCATAAAGCTTGCAAGCATAGCCGTTAATCCCAATCCAAGAAGACCTGGCGGATAATAGCGCTGAATCAGCATTGGTAACGCTAAGTTATAACTCGGGCCGCCCGTCTTGCCAAGATTGTGGAACAAAACAGCCGCAATAAGCCCTGGAATAATAACAAGAAGCGGCACGACCATCTTAAAGAATGTTGCAAAAATTGGCGTATTTTGTGCTGATCGCAGGTTCCTTGCCGCGAATCCGCGCTGGACAACTAAGAAGTCAGTTGTCCAATAACCAAAACCTAATACAAATCCCAGGCCAAGGATAATACCAATCCAGCTTATACCCATGGCATTTTGTGAAGCATGCATTGTATCTCCCCATAAGTGTCCAAAACTGCCAGGTAATTGAGCAAGCATTTGATGCCAACCGCCTAATTCATGCAAACCGAGGAAAGGAATTGGCAGCAGTCCTAACCAGATTAAGAAGAACTGAACCACTTCATTGTAAATGGACGATGTCAAACCCCCCAATCCTACATAAACCAATACAACGACGGCTGAGAATAAAATACTTGTTGTTAACGACCAGCCAATTAATACTTTAAAAATAAGTCCCATTGAGTACAGACTGATACCGGATACAAGAATAGTCATAACCGCAAATGTTACCGCATTCAAAGCACGGGTTGCTTCATTGTAACGAAGCTTTAAATATTCCGGCACTGAACGAATCTTAGTAGAATAGTAGAAAGGCATCATGTACAAACCAAGGAATATCATGGCTGGTATAGCGCCAATAAAATAGAAATGAGCTGTCATAATACCATACTCTGCACCATTTGCCGCCATCCCAAGTAACTCTAAAGCGCCTAAATTAGCTGACAAAAATGCAAGACCTGTTATCCATGTTGGTATAGATCGGCCGGATAAGAAGAAATCCTCACCAGACTTCATATGTTTTTTTAATAAAAAACCGATACCGATGACGAAAACAAAATAAACAATAATAACAATATAATCGACAACACCGGCATCAAACAAGGTTTTGTTCATGCTGGTTTCACCCTCTCCCAGAATTTTCACAATGTCTAAATATTTTATTGAAGCGCTTACAGACATCGTCTTTGTTATTTAATTTTATTAACTAATTTAAAAATAATGCATTATGAAAGCGTAGTCAACAACTTTTTATACAAGAATTGTTATCGGGGAGCAGAGTAACAGCTCCCCCAAATTCAACTTATTGTTTTGTTAATTTATCCACATTATTAACATTATCCACAGTTCACAGGGTCAGACCCCTTCGTATCCATTTGGATGAACTTGATGCCATTGCCATGCATGCTCAACAATCGTATCCAGAGAAGCATATTGAGGCACCCAGCCCAGTTCTTTTTCAGCTTTTTGTGATGATGCGATTAATACTGCCGGGTCACCCGGACGCCTTGGCGACGAAATAGCTTTAATTTCCTTTCCCGTTACACGCCGGCATGTTTCAATGACTTGCTTAACCGAGAATCCTTGACCATTGCCCAAATTATATATACCGCTTTCATTTGTTTTATCGAGCTTTATCAAGGCTAAATAGTGAGCTTGAGCAAGGTCGATGACGTGGATATAGTCACGGACACAGCTGCCGTCATCAGTGGGATAATCTTCTCCAAATATTGCGACGTGGTCTCTTTGGCCGAGTGCCGCTTGCAATACTATCGGAATAAGATGGGTTTCCGGATGATGATCTTCGCCAATCCGGCCTTCCGGGTCAGCACCCGCAGCGTTAAAATACCTTAAACAAACGGATTTCAGCCCATAAGCCTGATCAGCCCACTTCAGCATTTTTTCAATGGCCAGCTTGGTCTCACCGTAAGGATTGGTTGGAAAAGTCGGGTCAGACTCCTGAATTGGAATAGACTCCGGTTCACCATATGTAGCAGCTGTCGATGAGAAAACAATCTTTTTCACCCCGTGCTCGACCATCTTTTTCAATAACTGTAATGTACCATTGACATTGTTATCATAGTATTTTAATGGATCTTCAACACTTTCTCCGACAAGTGAATCAGCGGCGAAGTGAATGACTGCATCAATATCATGCTTCTGAAATACGTCATCTAATATTGATTCATCGGTTAAATGGCCAACATATAAGGGTGTATCAAGGACTGCGGGACGATGTCCTTTTTGCAAGCTGTCTAAAACTACAACATCTAAGCCTTTTTCTTTAAGATAAAGCACTGTATGGCTGCCTATATAACCGGCGCCGCCTGTGACTAAAACTGTCATACTATCCCCTCTTTTGTTATTTCTTTGACACCATCGCCAACTTCACAAATATAGAAGTTTGGCTCAAGGCCAGTTTGACTTTCATAATTATTTTTTACACTTTTTTTAAATGAAGGAACATTGTCTTTATGAACGATACTAATCGTGCATCCGCCAAATCCGGCTCCTGTCATTCTTGTCCCGATACAGCCGGCACATGTTTTTTGAGCATCAAATAATGCATCTAAATGTTCGCCTGTCACTTCATAATCATCTCTTAAAGACTCATGTGAAGCAACCATTAATTTGCCAAAAGTTTTTAGATTTCCTGACTTAAGCTCGCTGACAGCATCGATGACACGCCTATTCTCAGTGACCACATGACGAACTCTCTTTCTTATCGTTGGATTGAGATTTTCTTTGACTTTTTCAAACATCTCTAATGAAACATCTGAAAGCGTTTGGCACACAGGATACGATTTCTGAATTTCTAAAAGCCCTTTTTCACATTCTTCGCGGCGCTCATTATATTTAGAATCGGCTAAGCCTCTTCTTTTATTTGTGTTTGTAATAACAAACTTATAATCTCCTAAATGAAGCGGAACCAATTCATGAGTCATTGATCCGCAGTCTATGAAAATAGCATGTTCCTTCTTGCCAAAACCAACCGAATATTGATCCATAATACCTGTATTAACACCAATAAAATCGTTTTCCATATTCTGACAAATTAAGGCAATTTTTTTAATATCCGCTGGGAGCTTATACATATGACTTAATCCAAATGCTGTAACCATACCGATTGAAGCTGAAGATGATAAACCGGCACCATTAGGAATATTCCCATAATAATAGATGTCAGCTCCTTTAATTGACGCGCCAGCCTTCTTTAATTCGCTAATGACACCTTTCGGATTATTCCCCCAATCATCTTCCTTTTTGTAGACTAGTTCATCAAGTGAAAAGTTGATTTTCAAATCTGGAAAGTTCGCACTTCGCAAATAAAATTCCCGGTCAGAACGCAAGCTAACTGCCATATAAGTACCTTTTGATAACGCCGCCGGCAAAACGTATCCACCATTATAATCGGTATGTTCACCAATCAAGTTTACTCTTCCGGGGGCAAAGAAAACACGAATATCATCATTTCCCGGAAAATAGTGTTTAAATTCGTCGAGCAAATTTTTTATTAATTCCATTAGATCAGTCCTTTTGCTTATACTTAGTAATCGCTTCCCGAAGAATGCCGGCAGTGTCTTCAACTTTTGTCGGATTGGCAGCCGCCCAGCCGCCTGTCTCTGAAGAAGCATTATATTTGATTTTATTTTTATCGCGAAGCGGCGGATAAAACTCGATGTGAAAACGGTAATAATGACTTACATCCTCGCCATTTGACGGTCGTTGATGCATCACCATCATATAAGGAAACAGACGATCATATATCTTATCCATACCGCCGACAATCTTTTGCAGTATATCACCTAACAAATACTTTTCATGTTCTGTAAATTCGGTAATTGCTGTCTTATTTTCTTTACTGATAACAAATAAACCATATGGATAATCGGTAAAAAATGGAATAAAAGCGATGAAAGCTTCATTTTCGAGAATAACACGTTGTTCAAAACGTTTTTCTTCAGTAATCATATCGTCAAACATATTTCGATTATTTTTTTCATAATATTTTTGACAATTATTCAGTTCGGTTCTTACTTTTAACGGAATAAAAGGATAAGCGTAAATTTGCCCATGAGGATGCGGCATCGTCACACCAACCTCTTCCCCGCGGTTTTCAAAAATCATCACGTACTTATGTTCAGGATCGTTATCTAATTCAGCAAATGTATCCGTCCAAAGATCAACCAGTTTGTACATATGATTCCGGGTAAGGTCTGGTATCGTTGCATAGTGGTCTGGAGAATATAGGACAACTTCGCATTTCCCTTTAGCTTCTTTTGTTTTATAAAGTGATCCTCCAACATTATCGGGCTCCGGCGGATTTGGAGAAAGTACCGGAAAATCATTATGATAAAGATGGACATCATAATGGTCGGGCACTTGCCCCGACCCTGGACAGAACGGACAGAAATCTTTAGGCATTTGCGGACGGTTTTGCCGCTTTGCCGAAACCATTGTCCAGTCGTCAAGTAAAGGATTATATCTTAATTCAGCCATTAATGACCCTCCTCTTTTAGGTAGCGCTTTCTTTATTAAGATTTCTAAAACTACTATCATTTACTCTTTTAGTAAGATAAAATAGTTCAGCCGACACTTTATTAATTAATTTTATTTACTTTCATTATAGGACCTATAAACAACATTATCAATAGCGCTGTTTACTATTTTATCAGTAAATTTCCATTTTACTCAATAAGCAGCTAGAGTTATAATTAAAGAAAACTTGCCCATTGTTAAGACTAAAGGCATATACAGAATCTTAGTATAAATTAATTTATTTTTGTTTTAATCGTTCATAGGAGTGGTATCAATGACACAAAAGCTATTAGCCGGAAGCTTCCAATTAATGAAATCACTTAACCGCTCATTAATTTTAAATAAAATAAGAACTGAAGGCCCTATTTCACGCGCGGAAATTGCCAAACAGACTAAGTTAACGCCCCCAACAGTCAGTAATATTGTTAAAGAATTAATTGATTCTGATATTGTTATTGAAAGCAACCAAGGAGAATCAAGGGGCGGAAGAAAACCGACAATGCTTATTATAAATGCAAAAAATTTCTTCGTCATTGGAATTGATGTCAGCCCAACCTCCATTTATTCCGTCATAACCAATTTGAATGCCGGTATCATTGACTCAGTTTTCATAGATATTATTCATCCGGTCACAAATGAAAGTCTTCTATCATTACTATCAAACTCAGTAAAACAGCTTCTTAATCAAAATAAACAAATTAATCATGAACATATTTTAGGTATTGGTGTGGCCATGCACGGCATTGTTGATATTGAAAACGGTATAGCCATTTATGCCCCGGGGTTGAAGCTCCGTAACATTCCAATTAAAGAACATCTTGAATCTGAATTTAATATGACTGTTAAAATAGAAAATGATGCCAACTCGATGGCTTTGGGTGAAGCATGGTTTGGAAATGGCTATGATATCGGTGACTTTGTCTGTGTTAATGTTGGCCAAGGAATCGGTGCAGGCATAATTATTAATGGGAAGTTACTTCACGGAAATGAATTCTTAAGCGGAGAAATCGGTCACATGACCATCGATATTGATGGACCTAAATGCAGCTGCGGCAATTACGGCTGCCTTGAAGCATTAGCGGCAGGACCTTATATCGCCGAACGTGCCAAGAAACAGCTCGTTATGGGTGAAGAAAGCATGCTTATAGAAATGACGGACAATAATCTTGATCAATTGACAGGTGAGTTGATTAACCAGGCAGCTTTACAAGGCGATCAATTTTGCATTAAATTGCTTAAACAAACGGGAAAATACCTTGGCATCGGGTTAAGCAACCTTATCCATATCGTAAATCCAAGCTGCATTATTATGGGCGGCGGTGTAACAAAGTCAGGCGACATTCTTTTAGATAGTATTAAGGATACGATCAGCCAAAGAGGGCTGACCGATCAAGCTAAAGCAACTCAAGTTATGCTTACAAAACTCGGTGATCAAGCAGCGGTTATTGGCGCGGTTTGCCTCATGCTGGTTGAGCTGTTCTTTACCGAATCCCCACACAAAAACATACTTTAAAAAGTTATAAAAGCCGTTCCCGCTTGGGTCCGGTTTTTTTAGCTTTTTTCCGTAAACAGAAAAAGTTCATTGACTGGCTCTCATTTTGTTTTTCATATATCATAAAAGGTATGAATTTAAAATGGATAAACTTTTTGGCTGTTCGTCGTTGGATTGATCGAATTTCCGCCTCAGATCCCGGACGAATGCGTCTTCAAAAGGCACTCAGAGTCACATTTGCGGTTGCCTGTTCTGTCCTCAGCATGCTTTTTATCGTTAATACTTTCGCAAAAGGAGAGATAACAGCCGCCATTTTATCGGGCATCATAAGTCTTATGAGCATTACAGCCGTCAATGACGATACAATGGCAGAACAAAAAGTCACCACGTGTCTCTTGCCTTTGTCTGGGGGTATTTCGGTCACAGTAGGTACATGGACGTCAACTTTTAACCATGTGATAGATATTGTATTACTTATTGTTATTTTTTCAGCCTTTTATTTACAGCGTTATCGTTCACGTTATTTTTCTTTATGTATGGTCTCGTTTTTTTCCTTATATATATCCGTTCTCTTGCACGTTAAGTTTGACCAGCTCCTTTTATTTTTAATTGGTATTATTATCGGTGTTGCGTCGGCTTATTTGTCCCATTTTATTCTATTCAAAGAGCGCTCCGATAGGACGTTAAAACGCAGCATGGCTTCATTCCATATTCAAGTTAATTTAACGTTTGACATCATGATTGATATGATACAGGATTTAAAAATTAATTGGCTCAGGCTCAACCGTCTTAACAGACATATCACAAAGTTAAACGCATATACGAGAATGCTGTCAGGTGAACTCCATTCCACAGAGCCATCTCGAATATGGCCCGGCATTCGCTCCCAGCACCTGCGAGTGTATATTTTTAATGCAGAAATGTTAATAGAGACATTATTCTCAGCGTTAAAACGTTTAAAGCTATTACACGCATTTGAAAATGATGTGATCAGAAAATCACTGCTAAATGTCGTCCGTTCGTTACGCTATTCGGATGTGCAGGAGGATGATTATGACCATTCGCATTTAAAGGAAGCTGAAAATGCTGTTCGCGAGTTAAGGGCATATTTAGACCAATTTCATCACAAAAATGATGAAAATCAAGACTGGTTGTATTTAATCAGACGCGTAGAATCGATTGCAAGCCACCTTATTGAAGGCGCCAACCGTATGCGCCAAATTAGAATAGAAAATATAAACAAAGAGAAGCTTAAATCTTTTTTAAACATCGAGAATTCTGAGAGTGACGAATTGGAGTCAAGCAACAACGAAAATGAAAAGGGGATGCGGGTATCCACAAAGAAAGCCGTCCAGGCCGCTATTGCCTGTGAGCTTGCAACAATATTTGGCTATCTTTTGTCGCCTGCTCACCAGTTCTGGGCATTACTTTCTGCGTTTGTCGTTCTTCTTGGAACCGAATCGGTAGGGAGAACGTTTGTCAAAGCCTTTCATAGATTTATTGGTACGCTGATTGGAGCGGTTTGCGGATTCTTTTTCGCTCATCTTGTAGACGGGCGTACGGATTTGGAACTCTTACTCTTGTTCATTTGTATTTTTATGGCTTTTTATCTCCTTGATATTTCATATGCACTGATGACTTTTTGGATGACAATGGTCTTAGCAATCATGTATAATCTTTTGCTCGGCGGCGTTAATGAACAATTATTAACCGCACGTGTTATTGATACACTTGTGGGAGTCGGCATCGGATTGCTCGTTTCCGTTCTTGTCCTTCCTATAAAAACTCGGGATAAAGTCTCCGATAGAACCGTAGACTTCCTGAACGGCTTAAAACTATACCTTAATGGTTTTATTAACAAATTAATAGATAGTGATCAATCCGCTTACCTTGCGGATATGGCATTGGAATTGGACGAGAAACTTCAGCAAATCAGGGATGAAGCAAAACCGCTTCATAACACACCCGGTGCGTTAGGGAGATCCGGCATCGAACGAAGGCTGACCGTTCTAACCGCCTTGAATTATTATGCAAAACATCTCACAGCTTCTACAAACACAGAAGGAAAGATCAGAATCAATCCCTTTTTACAAAGGACGCTAATACAGGTTAATCAACGGTTACAAGATAACCTTGATACTTTAAATAAGCTGATGATAGGAAAAACATTTAAAGCAAGAGTATGGAAGCTTGAAAAAGAAAGAGAACAAATTGAACGTTTTCCTGAACAATCATTTCGTGGAAACAGCAATCAAGACCAATTAGTTTATGACTTATATTACATTTGGCGTATCAATTCTTCCATCGTCTCCTTAGCCAAAGATTTTGGCGCTGAAGTCATAACGACAATTCCATCTTCCTGCGATAGAAGCCCTGAACGGTAATGCCGTCCAGGGCTTCTATTTTTAATTCATTTTTTTAACATACCGCCTGTCATATTGGCCATTCATGCTGCTCATAGACCATATTCCAAAACATATACTCATAACGGGATGTCGTTTGAAAATGTTTCTCTAAAACTTGAAGTTCAAATTCCGGCTTTCCATTCGTCTGTTTATCAAGACATTCAATCAGCCATTGACAAAGCTCCCCGAAGTCATCTGATGCATACATTTCAATCCACTTTGCGTAAGGGTTCTTGGACAATGACTCTCCATTATAGGCATACAGTTCCTTTCCGATTTCCCAATAGCTCCACATGCACGGAAGAAGACAAGAGACAAGTTCAGAAAGTGAACCGTTTTGGGCAACATGGAGCATATAGCGTGTATATGCTAAGTTGATAGGCGTTGGTTCGGTTCGCTCCAATTCCTCTCTTGTAATTCCAAATTCCGATGCATATTGCCTATGTAAATCCATCTCAGTGTTGAATGTTTCGTGCAGAAGTCTGGCAAACCACCCCATTGTTTCAATATCTCTTGCTTTTATAGAACCTATTGCAAACAGCTTGGCATAGTCGATTAAATACACATAATCTTGTTTCATATAATAGGCAAACGTTTCTTGAGGTAATGTTCCATTTCCGATCCCTTGGACAAAAGGATGATCATGGATTTTCGCCCAAATAGGTTCGATATTTTTAGATAACCGTTCTGTAAATGACATCATTCTCTCTCCTTTCGTGTGTTGCACCAATCAGCAATAAAACACGCCATTGTTTTTGTAAAATCCAGCAATTCATGAATACTCACTTTTTCATCTACTGAATGGGCATCTTCTAATTGCCCCGGCCCATATGTAACGGCAGGAATACCGGCTCTTCCAAGCCACCCGGAATCGTTGACAGATGTTGACATACCTATAACAGCTTCTTCATTTGTTACTTTCTTGTGATGATTGCTTAAACGAACAACTGCTGGGTGATCCGGGTTAATTTCCAACGAAGGAAAAATCTCTCCGCGGTCTTCGATCATTGATTTGCCGCCCCAACGAAATTCCGGTGGATTCTCTTTTAGCCATGGGTCTGCCAATGCTGTATTGTATAAATGATCCTCAATTTCTTTTATCACCTCTTCATACGTTTCATCAGGATAAAAATGAACGGTAATCCACAACTTACACTCATCTGCAATAAAGGCCGCATGTCTCCCTCCTTCGATGACAGCCGGATTAATCGTATTGATCCCCGGCGGAAACCCTGGATAACTTTTTGTAATCGACCAATGGCGTTCCAGTTCTTGTAAACCCTGAATGACTTTCATCATTTTTTCTATGGCACTGGCTCCTTTAATCCCGCCGCCGGCATGAATCATTTTAGACCTGAGGCCATCGTGGAACGTTTGTTTACTTTTTACAGTTATCCACCCGGTAATGACACCGCCTTGTCCTTGGATATTTAAGTGACTTGTGTCCATGACAATCGCAAAGTCCCCCGTATAACCTTTTTCAGTGCAAGACAAAGTGCCCGCTTCACCAACCTCTTCGCCGATGACGGATTGAAATTGCAAGTCTCCTTTTAGCTCTATACCAAGTTCCGTTAAAAGCTTAATCGAAAACAAAGCGCAAGCAAGTCCTCCCTTCATATCCGCTGCACCCCGTCCGTATACATATTTATTTTCTTTTCTTAATTGAAAGGGTGAACTTGTCCAATTTGAATCATCTCCGACCTCGGCTACATCTATATGGCCATTAAGAATTAGACTATTATAACGGTCTGAATCTGTTCCTTTTCTAATACCAACAACATTTGGATCACCGGGGAACACATCCCATTTTTCTGTTTTGAAATTTAGGTGTTCCAAGTAATTTTGGATAAATAATTGAGCTTCTGTTGTATTTCTTGCCGGCGGACTAACCGTTGGAAAACGGACTAATTCCTCTAACAATTGTAATAATTCATCTTGAGTTTCCTCTAATTTTATTTCAATTTGTTCTGTTAATGTTGTCATAATAATATCCCCTCCTGACAAAGTTTATGAGAACGAGGACTTGCGGCCGCGCACATATCTGTTAAAGTAAACTTGCCAATTTATAACGCAAAAAACCACTCTTTTTAGCATAAAGAGTGGTTTAAATACATTGATCAAGCCTAAATGGCAAGCTTCCACTTCCCTACGCAGGTATTATCCAGGTCAGGTTCGAAGGGTCTCAAACTTAAGTTTGATCTCAGCCTGTTGGCTCCCCTAGTGTTTAAATACTTATCCAGTTATTATAATATTAACATAAATTCATAGATTCTAAAGATCAATTTTTTAGGGCAGTCATTGGATATTCCTTAAAGTCATTACAATTATCCCCGTATTTAACGCCTAAGGAGTCATTTCATTATTTATAGGGCCCTAATACTTTCACTGCCTCTTTAGCCAACGAGGTATCAACGGCTTTGTTAACATTTACGTTTCCGTCAATGCCTCCGCGTGATTTATACCATTTATATTGATCTTTAATATTATTAACAAACATTTTACCATTCGGGTCTAGGCCTATCACGCTGACTTTGTTCCATATTTTTGGATCTTTAAGTGATGTATTCTTCGTCATGATGTCTATGATTTCTTTTTTATTTCCTTTTCCCTTAACGAATGCATCATTATAATCCCTGACGCCTTTTAAGTAAGCTACCATAAACCTTAGTGCAACAGCATGCTCATCATCAACAAACTTCGGCGATCCAAGTACCATGGCAATTTGAGCTTTTGGTGCATAATCTGTTGTGTCCCCGAAACGATAATGGATACCTTCCGCTTCGCCTTGTGTAATCATTGGTTCGATTTGCAAAGCAGCATCAATTGTACCGTTACTGATTGCCGATACCATATTGCCGAAATCAGGCATTAGAACAAAATGAACATCTTTTCTTGAAAGTCCCGCATGCTTCAACATTTTTGAAAAAATATAATCATCGACCCCATTTTTTGTAGAAACAGCAATTTTTTTGCCTTTAAAATCTTTATACGATTTTATTTTGTTTTTCATCTTTTTACTTACCACGAAGGAAAAGTAGGATTGGCCTTTCAAATTATGTCCTTTGTCGGCAATCATTTTGACATCTATTCCCTGTGCCATCGAATTAAAGAAGGATGCGGAAGAAATACCGCCTGCAATATCAACTTTACCGGAAGCGAGCGCCGGCAGCATATCATCACTGTTAGAGAACTTAGCAAATTTGATTTTAATATTGTAATCTTTGAAATATCCTTTAGCATTAGCAATATAAAATCCCGCAGCAGATGCGGAATCATCCTCCGCAATGACCACGGTGGTCGGCTTCTTTAATGGTTTTAAATTGCCATCCACCGGTTTAGCCTTAGTATCCACAACATTAGATTGTTTTTCTTTTGACGAATCTCCCCCCTGGCAGCCACTTATAATCAAAACAAACAACGGAATCACTAATAAAGCGGCAAGGAATTTCTTCCACACCTTACATGCCTCCTCTAGATGATGTTCAAAAAGTCCCGGAAACATGGGGCAAATACTAAGATGTCTCTGTGCTCCTGCGCGAGGATTAACGATGAAGCTATTCATAGCTCGTCGCAGTGTTCAAAGATGAATATTCTAGTAGACCGTGCTCTGCGCGAGGATTATCGATGAAGCTATTCATAGCTCGTCGCAGTATTCAAAGATGAATATTCTAGTAGACCGTGCTCCTGCGCGAGGATTATCGATGAAGCTATTCATAGCTCGTCGCAGTGTTCAAAGATGAATATTCTAGTAGACCGTGCTCCTGCGCCGCAGATTATTCACAGAGGTATCGCCAACTTCTCGTCGCAACTCGTAGTATTTCGAGAAGCTTTGCTCGTTCCCCCTTTTTGAACTCACATTTATAAAGTTAAGATTGGCGTGCTTTTTCCACTGCGGTTTGCAAATGCTCCCAAATATCAACGAACTCTTTCGACATCTCTGGATTAGAACGGATCGTTTCTACTTTTCTCGGTCTCGGTACGTCAATCATTTTCTCGCGAATAATCTGCCCGGGCTGTGTACTCATTAATAAAATACGGTCGCTCAACAGCAATGCTTCATCAATACTATGTGTAATAAACAAGACTGTTTTCTTTGTTTCTGACCAAATATTAAGTAATTCCTCTTGTAAAATAAATTTGTTTTGCTCATCAAGAGCCGCAAACGGTTCATCCATTAACAGGATTTCCGGATCATTGGCAAATGCCCGGGCAATACTGACCCTTTGTTTCATTCCACCGGATATTTCAGAAGGATAAAGCTTTCTGAAGTCCTTGAGTCCGACTTTTTCAAGATAATAGTCTGTTTGCTGTTTGATCTTGCTTTTTGGCAGATGACGCATTTTTAATCCAAAAGCCACATTGTCTTCGACGGTCAGCCAGGGAATAACGCCTTTTTCTTGAAAAATCATTGATTGCAGCGGCCGGTCTTGGCTTGAGCGCGTAATTTTAAAATCCCCTGTACTCGGTTTCTCAAGTCCCGCCAAAATCCTTAATAGTGTTGTTTTTCCGCAGCCGCTTGGTCCGAGCAAACAAACAAATTCTCCATCATTAATGCTTAAATTTATGTCTTTTATTGCAGTAACAGCCGTTTGCTTTTTAAAGAAAATCTTTGTTAAATGATTGATTTGAATTTTCGGCGTTACGGACATACTCCCCCTCCTTTACAAAAAACTACTTTTTCCATGGAATAAGCACCTTTTGCAGCATTCGCAATAACAGAGAGAAGAAATAGCCAAAGAAAGAAATAAGGATTAAACCCACATACATTTGTTGCAGTAAGAAAGCTTTATACGATGTCCAGATAAGATAGCCGATCCCGGAATGCGCACCCATCATTTCCGCTGCAACAATGGTTAATAATGCGATTGCCTGCCCCATTTGAATACCCTCTAACATCACAGGAAGAGCACCGGGTAAAGCAATCTTAAAGAAAAAGTCTTTTGATTTTGCCCCGTAGTTTTTAGCGACATCTAAATAAATTTGATCAATATTGGCGACACCGGCAGCGGTATTAATAACAACAGGGAAGAACACGCTTCCTGCAATTGTAATCATTTTTGAAAAGTCACTAATACCAAAGATAATTAAAATTATCGGCATCAAAGCAAGTGTAGGAATTGGCATAAGCGCCATGACTAACGGTTGAAAAAAATACCTGAATGGCCGGTACATTCCCATTAACAGTCCCAGTAAAATCGCCGGAATCACACCTAACAGAAAGCCGCCTATAATCCTATATAAACTGATGCCCAAATTATCGAATAAATCACCGCTGGCTGCCATTTTAAAAAAGGTACCGATGATTTCAGTAGGCGGAGGAAAAAAACGTGCATCAATGATATGTGTCCGTGATAAAACTTCCCATAAAATAAGCAAACAAACTGGAGATGCTACCGTGAGCAAATGTTTCACCTTTTGCCTGCGCCGGCCTTTCTTCCACATTTGTTTTTCCACGGCAATTGAGTTTTCCATATAAACCTCTTCCATTTTGGTTGCCATCGTTGCTCACCTCTAGTAACCACATCATATGCACATTCGCCCAGTGCGTGACAAAAGACGCATATAAAATTTATTTTGTGTCAATTTCATAGCAAGCCGTTTTGAGACATACGAAACAGTCTTTTGTCAATATTTTTGTGGATAAGTGGATAACCTCTAAAAAATTCGATGGACAGTGAAATGAATTTGTGAGTAATAATTGGGGATAAAAATTAAAAATCCTGTGGATATTGTGGGTAAATATGTGGAATACCCCTAGATTAGCCTATATATTTGTGGATAAACCTGTGGAAACTGTGTATAATCTGAAAATAAAAACATCAATTTTTTTTAGCGATTTAGTAATGAGGAACTATTTTAAAAAAACCCTTCGCAATTCACTGCGAAGGATTCTTCACACTATGATTACCAAGATATTCCCATAAATAGATAGCGGCATAACTATTAAATGGCGACCAGCTCTTCGCCTTATTTTCTATAAAATCTAAAGTAGGCTTTTGTTCCAATTGATAAAACTTTTTAATACCGTTTTGAATGCCAATATCTCCAGCAGGCATTAAGTCCTCTCTTCCCATGCCGAATAATAAAACATTTTGCGCTGTCCAGGGGCCAATTCCTCTTATTTTGACCAATCTTTTAATGACTTCACCATTGTTCAATTGTTTAAGCTCATCTAAGGATAAGGACTTTTCAGCTATCAGCCGGGATGTATCTACAAGATATTCTGCTTTTCTGCGGCTAAATTGCAGTTCTTGTAATGACTCATAAGGAATGTCAGCAACTGTTTCCGGACGGGGATAAAACCAGACATCATCAATAGAAAAACCAAATTGCTTCACAAACCGCTCCGTTAATTGATAAGAGAAAACTAAATTTAACTGTTGATGAATAATACATTTGACAAGCGACTGATAAATACTAAAGTCTTTGATCAATGGCATGCCTTTAAATTCTAAAAATAAAGGGGCCAGGTCTGTTTTAGAAAAATGATCGGTAATATCATGTAAGGATCTATCCCATTTAAATATACCTGTCATTTGCTCAATTACTGTTTCATCTTGACTTTGGGCCGATACTTTAAAGGCAGGCTGTTCAGTTGTTCCTATAGCTTGTACGGTTGCAACTTGCGGTTCTCCTTCAATCCATAACGGTATTTTAATTAAACGTTTGTTTAATTCAATATGGATTAATGGGTCAAAGGCTAAACGCCTTAATGCCCTGTCAAAATCATATGGTCCTTCAATATTGATGATTTTTTCCACATGAGGTCGCCTCCTTTATTTCAATGCTTCAATCTAACTTTTTTAGAATATTCGGCACATGCCTCAACCCACCGTTTCGGCATATTCGGGTTTGAAGCGAAGTGAAGATGTGTATATCCCGCAACAACATTCGGAAAATAGCAGCCTTCTTCTTTTACGCCTCCTATGCCTTTAATCTCGTAGACATGCTGCATATCGCCATTTTGATAAAAACTCGAATAATGAAATTCATGACCGCGCGCCGTTTCTCCCTTTTCTAAAAGAATCGTAGATTTTAAAGCCGTTACATCGCGATAACCGATTGCTGTCAGGCGGTCTTGCATCTTTATATCTCCCGGAATGACCCCCGTCATAGGATAAGTTTTACCGGCTGTTGTTGTTATTGATTCAGCCAGGAACATATAGCCCCCGCATTCTGCGAGCGTTGGTAAGCCGGATGCGATCTTATTTTTAATCTTTTCCATTAAATGTGATCGCTTAGAAAGTTCAGCGGCGAATTCTTCAGGAAAGCCGCCGCCAAGATATAGACCGTCAATAGCTTCTGGCAGCTTCTCACCCGAAAGCGGACTGAAATAGACGATTTCTGCCCCTTCCTTTTCAAGCAGATCCAAATTTTCCTGATAATAAAAATTAAAGGCCGCATCCTTTGCAACCGCAATCCGTACTTTTTCAGGCCTCGTATCTTTTCTCTTTGAAAACAGCTTTTCTTCCGATTGGACAGGCGGTGTGTTTTCAGCAAGTGTCATCAATCTATCCAGGTTGATTTTTTCCTCAACAATTTGACCTAATTGATTGAAAAAGCCGTCTAATTCTCCCCGTTCAACAGCAGGAATTAATCCTAAGTGACGCTCGGGAATACTCGGGCTGTCATTTGTAAGTAAATGCCCTAAAACTTGTATACCGCATTCTTGTTCAATCGCTGTCTGTGCCAGTTTTGCATGACCTGGACTTCCCGCATAATTTAAAATCACACCGGCAATATGGACATTCGGATCAAGAGATTGGAATCCTTTAACGATAGCGGCGACGCTTCTGGCCATACTGGAAATATCAACAATTAAAATAACCGGCGCTGCAAGCAATGTACTTATTTCCGCTGTGCTGCCAATATTATTCTCCGGACTCCTCCCGTCATAAAATCCCATAACGCCCTCAATCACCGAAAGATCTGCACCTGCACTGCCCCGTACAAAAATTTCCTTTACGATGTCTTTTTCGACCATCCAGCTGTCTAAATTCCGGGATACCCTGCCCGTCACAGCTGTGTGATAGCTGGGATCAATGTAATCGGGGCCGCATTTGAACCCTTGAATGTCTAATCCCCTTTTTTTCAGGGCAGCCATTATGCCGATTGTTATGGTTGTTTTCCCGACACCGCTGCCAGTGCCCGCGATGACAAGCCGAGGCTGCATGGCGTCACTTCCTTTCTTCTGGTTGGGAGCTTTTAACCGTGACAAATGGTAAAGCTCCCAATACTTTTCTACATCGGTTTCACAGATCCCTGTATTTTTAACTTTATAAATCAGCTAACGTATAACCGCCGTCAACTTTTAAAACAGTCCCTGTTGTAAATTCATTCGTCATTAAAAATAAAAAGGCTTGTGCAATATCTTCAGGTTTCCCTATTCTATGAACCGGCGTTGCATTTGCGACTGAGTTAAAATATTGTTCCCTTTCTTTATCAGACATTTTGCTGTATAGGGGTGTATCGATAATCCCAGGTGAGACGGTATTTACACGGATAGGACTTAATTCTATGGCCAAGGCTTTCATTAATGATTCGATACCGCCGTTAATTGTTGAGAGGATAGATGTCCCCGCAGCCGGTTTTTGTGATAAAATTCCCGTACAAAAGGTAATCGATCCATTTTCTCTAATATACGGCGCACCGTACTTGGCCGCAAAATATTGTCCCCAGTATTTTGCAGCAAATGTTTTTTTAGCTTCAGAAGTATCTAAATCCAAAAATTTCCCGGTTGGTCCGCCCGCTGCTGTTGAAACAAGATGATCAAACTGCCCTATTGATTCGAAAAATTGCTGCATCGCTTTTTCATCAGTCACATCAAGGGAATAGGTTTCTAAATTTCCCCCAGCTCTATCTTTTGCTTGTGCTAATTTATCTTTTGATCGGCTGGCAATAATGACTTGGCCGCCTTCTTCTGCCGCTGCCTGCGCTGTTGCAAGTCCCATTCCCGAGCTTCCGCCTAAAACAACAATTTTCTTTCCTTGTAATTGCTTACCCATATGTATCATCTCCTTTATATTTTACTTATAGAATAACAAGCAAACGATAAATCAAAAAAGAAAAAGCCTTACCAATATTATGATAAGGCTTACCAAATATATGACGGCATTGTTTTATGAGCCATAAGGTAATCAAGGCTTTGGAATGTGTAACCTTGTTTCTTTAAATCGTCTATGACTCTGCCCAGTGCATCAGCATTATCCTTTGACACTGTATGCAATAATAATATCGCTCCGGGATGTACGCGTTTCATAATACTTTTATAGGCATAATCCCCGCCTTTTTGCTCATCCCTTACCCAATCTTTATAGGCAAAGGACCAAAAGACGCTCGTGTAACCCATTTCATCCGCAAGCTTTAATGATCTTTCACTGAACGTTCCGCGCGGCGGCCGTAAATAGATCATGCCTTTATCACCAGTGAGTTTTACATAAGCTTTCTCTAATTTATCCAGCTCTTTTTTATATTTTTTATCGCTTATTTTTGAAAGATCCGGATGGCCCCATGAGTGGTTGCCAATAATATGACCTTCTTTGTACATTCTTTCGACAATCTTCGGTTGATCCTCAATATAATGACCAGTAATGAAAAAGGCAGCAGGTACATGTTTTTCTTTAAGTATATCAAGAATTTTATCTGTATAACCCGCTTCATAGCCGTTATCAAATGTTAAGTAAATAATCTTTTTACTTGTATCTCCTATATATACCCCGTTGTATTTCTTTAAGAGAGCTTCATATTCTGGTTCTGTCGTTGCGGGCTGGTTATTTTTACTCGGTTTGAAGTACCAATCTTCAGCT
Organism: Scopulibacillus cellulosilyticus; assembly: GCF_042665295.1. Taxonomy (NCBI): domain Bacteria; kingdom Bacillati; phylum Bacillota; class Bacilli; order Caryophanales; family Sporolactobacillaceae; genus Scopulibacillus; species Scopulibacillus cellulosilyticus. The sequence continues at coordinate 49,396 of NZ_JBHTCO010000017.1, read as the reverse complement.
TTAGCAAAAGACGGATGAACCATAAAAAGAAGCATTAATGCCAGGATTAACATTAACCTTTTTTTCATAAGCATCGGCCTCCTTAACCTTTAGGATGACCGCGTACAAGTAAAATATGTAATGCCTTTTTCATTTAACTTAATTCTTAAATCCAATCATCATGAAACCTTTGCACCTTTATTTTAAGGTCATTCAGCATCTTCAAAACGTTATCCAAGTCACTTGGTTCGGCCGTTTCACTATCCATCGTTTCAACAACTTGAGCCAATAGCTTCGTCCGTAGCTTTAAATAAATGAGTTGTTGTTCTTTTGTTTGAGCTGCTCTCCCCATTGCATTCACCTCTTCTATTCTTTTCCTCTTATCATAACTGTTCTAAGAAAAATCTAAAACCAGCGCAAAAAAGCACTGGTTAATATTTAGTACCAAAATATCTTAAGGAAAGATGATCCTGAACAGGAATCCATGCACCGATTCCCTGCTGAACGATGTTTTTAACTTCTAAATATTTTTTACCGCCGTCCAGTACGAGGTAAACTTCTCCGTAAGTAATTTTCCCTTTCTCGTTTACAGCCGGAACGTAACCATATATGTGACCGACAATTTTCGGTTCAACATGATACACTCTGTCAATTTTCGTTCCTTTTCCGACAATTGTTGAGAACGAAATTGGCAGGTTCGTTTTTTCCGCGGCTTTCATAAGCACCATTTTCTTTACTTCTTTTTGATTGGGGACTCGGGCTGTTAAACCGCCGTTAACCTTCATTTCCTTATCCTGATTGTAATTAAACTTCTTCGTTTCATTACCGCCAAGGTTGTCAATTTTCTCATCATTAATTTTCTTATATTCCCAGTTAACTGTCGTTTTATTTGACTCATAGCTCAGCGGCCATTTACCTAAAAAAATACGGGCATGATAACCAATTGACAACTTAGAAGGATGGATATTCGATTCATTTAAAACCTTGACTAAAGTTGGATTCTCAATTTTCAGTTTTGCCGTTTTGAGCAATGTTTTCGTTAATTGGCTTGGTTGAAGCTGAGGTACATCATGGGATGGATTAGGATAAGTATTTTGTTTAGAAATGTCTACAACAGATTTTGGTACCTGAACAGCATTCATCTTATTTTCAGGGACTTTCGGCTGCTCTTTGGCATACGCCGGAACACTGATTAACAATCCAAGAAAAACAGCAAGAATGACTTTTTTCACAATTGCTCCTCCTTTCTTCCCTATTTTCTTCGCTTATGAGTAAAATTATCCATGATAAAGACGAAGAATAGGAAAGAAAGTTTATGACCAATTTGGCGCGGATGCCAACGTTTTTTATAAAGAAAACTTGCCGATTGGCAAGCCGTTAAGCGCAGCCTGAGGCCTTTTAGTACTCCAGAGCACAAGTCTCACTTCATTGAACTTACACTTTATACCTTAAAATTGTCCCTGCGTCGAATTAAATCTGTGCTGCCGATTTCTCAAAGTGTAAAAAAGAAGCACCTTTAAAAGATGCTCCAGCAGTTTTTAAACTAATTCATACGTTTCTGTGACCTCGATACTGCCGATTACGGATTGAACCATAGAACAATTTTTCGTTGTAAGCTCCATAATTTTATCCATTTTATCTTCTAACCCTTTGCCTTTAATTCTAAAGTGAAGGTGCACTTTTTCAATACGGTCTGCTTTATCAGGGTTGCGTGTAACTTCAGCTGTAACTTGAATATCTTCAACTTCCAAGCGTTTTTTCTTTAAAATTTTTCTCATCACAGATACACTGCAGCCGGCAAGTGAAGCGACCATGAGCTGGTAAGGCCGAAACCCCTTTTCCTCATCTGCCGATATATCCAATGCTCCGAAGCCGGTATCCGTTTGAATGCCATGTTCTGTCATTTTAAATTCCATAACCGTCATCCTTTCAAAATGTTTAATTTCATCATAACGAATTCGTGAAAATTTGTCAGTTTGATTGTATCTCCATTCAAACGGTTAAAATTTTTCTCAGACAATTTGAAATTCCTCTAGTATAATGGCCTTTGGGGGTGGTTATTATTACTTATGCAAACTTTCGCTTTTACCTTTTAGTCGCAACAGTATTTGTTTCAGGCGTTTCCCAAGGGATGTTAATGCCCCTTCTTTCTATATTATTGGAAGACAGCGGAACGTCATCCACCCTTAATGGTTTAAATGCTGCGGCTTTGTACATTGGCATCCTGATTGCTTCACCATTTATGGAAAAGCCAACATTCCGGTTCGGTTATAAACCAATGCTTATTATAGGGCTTATGGTAGATATGATCTCCATTTTTCTATTTCCATTCTGGCAAAACTTTTGGTTTTGGTTTTTATTAAGGCTGATAATAGGTTTTGGCGACAATATGCTGCACTTCGCAGCTCAAGTATGGATCATGGAGACGAGTAAGCCTGAGAAAAAAGGCCGCGACATCGCCATATACGGCTTTTCATTTGGATTAGGCTTTGCGGTTGGCCCTTTAATGCCGCGTCTATTAAAATTCAGCATTTATTATCCTTTTTTCATTGTAAGCTTAATATGCTTGGCTATTCTCATTTTAATGTTATTTTTGAAAAATGATTACCCTGATGCCCATTTCCATGATCAACCGCAGGATTTTGGCGTAATGAAACGGTATAAAAAGGTTATCCTATTAGGATGGGCAGGTCTTATCACGACATTTGGCTTTGGCTTTTTTGAGTCTTCATTAAACGGTAACTTTCCGGTATTTGCACTGAGACATGGATTAAATATAGAAGATATATCAACATTATTACCTTGTTTTGTTGCAGGCGGCCTGATTACACAAATGCCTTTAGGCAGTTTGGGTGATCGACTTGGCAGAGGACGGCTCATCCTGATTATTTCCTTTTTCGGATCATTCTCTTTCCTGACAGCCGGATTTATTTATCATTCCTTCGGAGGTTTAATGGTTATTTTTGCGATTACCGGCATGTTTATTGGTTCATTATTTTCATTAGGAATGACTTTTATTAGCGATCTTTTGCCGAAAGTCCTGATTCCGCTTGGAAATATTTTAGCCAGCGTTGCCTATGGGATTGGCAGTATGTTCGGCCCTTTGATCGGAGGCTCATTGATTAAAACGCCGGGCGGCGGTTTCTTTTTTGGTATAGCAGGAGTCATGTTCATCGTGTTCCTTGCCTGTTTGATTCATAACTTCAGCTATTTAAGGGAAAAGCAGCAGTCTTCTAAAATGTAATATCATTGACTTCATGCTGCCATGCCCATTATAATATTAATCAGATGATAATTATTATAATTTAAGGAGTGACATTGATGCGTTTACGTGATGAAATGCCAGAACTCGAAGGTGCTACAACTTGGCTTAACGGCGAAGTTACAAAAAGCGACCTTATTGGAAATAAACCAACACTCATTCATTTTTGGTCTGTCAGCTGCCATCTTTGTAAAGAAGCCATGCCAAAGGTTAATGAATTTCGTGATGAATATAAAGATGAGCTGAATGTCGTAGCCGTACACATGCCGAGATCTGAAAAGGACTTGGACATTGATCAAGTCAAAGAAGTAGCGGCTGAACACGGGATAACCCAGCCAATCTTTGTTGATAATGAACACAAATTAACTGATGCATTTGAAAATGAATACGTTCCAGCCTACTACGTTTTCGATGAAGAAGGAAAACTTCGCCACTTCCAAGCTGGCGGCGGCGGTATGAAAATGCTCACCAAACGCGTCGACCGCGTTCTCGGAAAAAACAAATAGACTGTTAAATTGTATTTAAAAACTCCGTACCCTTAAAGGATGCGGAGTTTTCTATTTCCAGCTTCTTTTGAAAATATATGTAACGATACTGTATAAACATTTAAATAATACCCATCCAAAAACGGCTCCGATTGTATTAAGAAAAATATCATCGACATCAAAAATTCGTTTTGCAAATAAAAATTGGCACGTTTCAATAATAAGACTCATAAAAAATGAAAGGAAAAGATTCGTCTTAAAGGTTCTTAACTTACGATAAATTAATGGAAGAAAAAAACCAAATGGTAAAAATAAACCGACATTGCCTAATACATTTTTTGCAAACAACCATGGATTGCCGCTGTTAAACATCAGTTTAATACTGTCGAAAAGCTCCAAATTAAATGATTTTCCATAAGTATAATAATTAAATGTAAAGAGTGTTACATAAAAGAGAATCGTTAAGTAAGTGATAAATATAGGCAGACAAAACCTTTTAACACGTTTGCGAACAATTTCAGGCATATAGAACACCTTCATATTTAAAATTGTATCTTCATTATAATTGATGCATGTCACTATAATCCATCCCAGTTTTACTTTTTTCCTTTACAATTTTATTGCACATGATATAATGTATTTAATACAATATAATAATTATTATAATTAAAATTTGAATTTGTTTTGCTGTCGCATATTAAGCGGCAGCATTCGCTGTTTTTAAGGGTATTGACGTTGAATTTCATTCTCATTTAAAAAAGGGGTGTTTCAATTATGAGTCAACTGAGTCTTTCTTCCAAGCCGCAGACTCCCGCTCAGCAACCTTATTTCCAAACAATGAAAAAACACTGGGAATTAATTGCGGCGCTTTTTTCAGGGCTTCTGATCTTAATTGGCTGGATGACAAGCCTTTATTTTCATACGACACCTTGGTATTTATTCCTGATTGCCTATATCATCGGCGGTTATGCCAAGGCAAAAGAAGGATTTTACGACACAATTAGAAATCATGAGTTAAATGTAGAATTGTTAATGATTTTAGCCGCTGTCGGCGCTGCCTGTATTAACCATTGGTTAGAAGGCGCTGTATTGATCTTTATCTTTTCATTAAGCGGCGCCCTTGAAACTTACGCAACGGACCGAAGCTCTAAGGCTCTATCATCACTTATGTCGCTTCAGCCTGAAACGGCAAGGCTGGTTTCTCACGGCAATGAGCAAATCGTCCCCGTAGAGCGCCTTAATCCCGGAGATATGATTCGAATCAAGCCCGGTGAACGGGTACCGGCTGATGGCAGTATTATTATTGGCAGCACTTCGCTTGACGAATCTGCTATGACTGGTGAATCTATTCCGCTTTTTAAATCTGAAAACGACGAGGTTATGGCTGGAACTGTAAATCTTAGCAGCGCTGTCACTGTCAAAGTAACAAAAAAGAATGATGAAACCCTGTTCCATAAAATTTTATCGCTCGTTCAAAATGCCCAAAGTGAAAAAGCTCCCTCACAAGTATTTATAGAGAAATTTGAGCGGCATTATGTCAAAATTGTTTTAGTTTGTGTTGCTTTAATGATTATCCTGCCCCCTTTTATATTCAACTGGACTTGGAGCAATACGATATACCGGGCAATGGTTTTACTTGTTGTCGCATCTCCTTGTGCACTTGTCGCATCGACAATGCCGGCGGTGCTGTCATCTATTGCATATGGAGCTAAGAAAGGGATTCTTATTAAAGGGGGTGTCCATTTAGAACAGTTGAGCCGGATTAAGGCGATCGCTTTTGATAAAACCGGAACACTGACAAATGGACGTCCGGAGGTTATCAATTTTGTCCATAGCAGTTCTTTAGAAGATAATGAATTCTTACTTGCTGTTGCCGCTATCGAATACGAAGCAACGCATCCTCTGAGTGAAGCAATTGTCCGTTTTGTTAACGAAAAAACTCAAGATCCCAGACCAGAAGCCAATAACGTTGAAACAAAACCAGGGTTAGGGGTTGAAGGCGTTGTTAACAATAAAAAATTTATTATTGGTAAGTCCGGGTACGTTAACGAAAAGGCGGCAAAAGAATTTATTAAAGACCAGCAGATCGATATCTTAAATGGGCAAACCCATGTATTCGTGGAATATAACGATAGAGTTATAGGTATGTTCTTCTTAAAAGATAAAATACGCAATACAAGCCAATCAGCTATTAAGCAGCTTCAACGACTTGGTATTGAAACAATTATGTTAACCGGAGATAACAAGGAAACTGCTGAAGCCTTGGCAAAGGAAGCCGGTGTGTCGCAATTCGTTGCCAACTGTTTACCGGAAAATAAAGTAAACGAATTAAAGCAGTTACAAAAACGGTTTACAAATGTTGCAATGGTTGGCGATGGTATTAATGACACGCCTGCAATGGCAGCCTCTTCTGTCGGCATTGCTATGGGCGGCGGTACGGATGTCGCATTAGAAACATCAGATATTGTATTAGTGAAAAATGACTTGCTGCGTATCGTTGACATCGTCCGTCTTTCGAAAAAAATGGACCGGATTATTAAACAAAACATTGTATTTGCTCTTGCCATGATTATCGTTTTGATTATCAGCAACTTTTCTCAAATCTTATCCATGCCTATTGGTGTTATCGGACATGAGGGCAGCACTATACTTGTTATTTTAAATGGATTGAGATTATTGAAGGGGTAAATAACAATTCTTTAAATCCATTTGTTGATTTCCAATATACTCCTAAAAAAGCAGGCTTATCAAAATGATAAGCCTGCTTCTTAGTTATTCCCTCTATGAAGAAAACACTTCTATCATTCAATTTTTAACTTCTGTTTAGGACGTTTGTTTCACCTGTTCACGTGTTAGTTCTCCAAGACTATATGTTCGTGCCTTATCATCTTTAAATGCGATATGTTTTTCTTCAAATTCTGCTGGCGATTTAAGTCCGGCCGCTGCCGCCAAGTTGAAGAGTTCCTCACGCATTGATAGGACAAAATTTGCCACACGGTATTTCTTCTCATTAATAACTAAGGCTTTTTGCAGTTTAGGATCGGTTGTTGCGACTCCAACAGGGCACGTGTTCGTATGGCATCTTTGCGCCATAATACAGCCGACTGTCATCATAAAAGCTCTGGCGATATTGACAAGATCAGCACCCATTCCAAGAAGTACTGCAACCCTGTCCGGGGTAAACAATTTTCCTGAAGCGATAATTTTAACTCTATCCCTGACACCATAATGCTTAAAAGTTTGATTAATAATCATGATGGCTGATCGAATCGGCAAGCCAACGCCGTCTGCCAGCGGTTGGAATGTCGCACCCGTACCGCCTTCACCGCCGTCAACGGTAATGAAGTCGGGTCCTTTACCAGTTTCCTTCATAAACTTAGCTAAGCTCTCCACATCTTCTGCAGAGCCGACAACAATTTTGATTCCTACTGGAAGACCGGTATGATTACGGATTTTTTCTACAAAATCTATCAAGGAAGGCACATCATGAAATTCATTGAAACGGTTGGGACTATCAACGGTTTTGTATGGTTCCAGTCCTCTGATTTCAGCAATTTCAGGGGTGACTTTGCTGCCCTCCAGATGACCGCCCCGGGCTTTTGCACCTTGTGCAAGTTTTAATTCTATGGCCTTAATTTGATCCAGCTCAGATTTTCTTTTCAATTCGTTCCAGTCAAAATGTCCGTCCTTCGTTCTGACGCCAAACAACCCGGGGCCGATTTGCAGGATGATATCTGCACCGCCCTTAAGATGATGAGGTGATAAGCCGCCTTCACCTGTATTCATCCAGGTTCCTTTGGCCATTGCCAATCCTGTAGACAATGTTTCAATAGCATGGTCGCCAAGAGCTCCGTAACTCATTGCCGACATGCCGATAAGCCCTTTAACTTTAAAAGGATGTTTGCAATTTTCGCCAATGACAACGGCATCTTCATCGGCTAATAACCATGGTTTTGATTTATCTTCATGTATTTTTTCTTTTCTTGAAAAAAGGTTTTCCTCTTTGATTTTATAAACTTTGGTGTCTACAAGATCGCTGTTATCGACACGGATATCATCCCTTTGCGTCGGAAACATTGCATTCCTGATATAATAACCTTGAGCATCAAAATCTCTCTTTGATCCAAAGCTCATTGTGCTGCTTTTATATTTTGCAGGCAAAATCACGTGCTTGTAATCTTCTCTTGAAAATGGTTTCCCGCTGTTGTCATGATCAAACAAATACTGTCTCATTTCCGGACCAATCATTTCAAAAAAGTAGCGCACTTTTCCTAATATAGGAAAATTACGCAAAATAGCGTGCTGATCCTGTTTTTCATCAAAAATATAAAGATAAATGCAAATAGCTAACGGTACTACTATAAGTAATACAACAATCACCAACAATACAACTAACAACCAAGATGCTGTACTCATTGCCGATTTCTCCCCTCTGATTCAAATCATGTCTTTCTTTTAAAATCAATCACACTTTAAATTATTTAATCTCTCTGTCAATTTCACATTTTCACTGTAATCAACTGGGCAGTCAATAACAACCGGAACGTTCTGTTTAAGAGCTTCTTCAATTGTGCTTTCAAGCTCTTCGGCTTTATTAACACGCATGCCCTTGGCACCAAAAGATTCAGCCAGCTGAACAAAATCAGGATTGCCAAATTTAATATGTGACGGCCGATGAAATTGATTCTCTTGTTTCCATTCAATTAACCCGTATCCATTATCTCTCCAAAGCAGGATAACAATCGGCAATTTTAATCGAACTGCAGTTTCAAGTTCCGCACAGCCTTGCATAAGAAACGCACCATCGCCAATTACCGCGACAACGTTCCTTTCCGGGTGCACCAGCTTAGCTGCAATGGCTCCCGGTACAGAAATCCCCATTGAAGCCAGACCATTAGAAATCAAACACGTATTTGGTTTATAAGTCGGATACATTCTTGCAATCCACATTTTATGCGCGCCAACATCAGAAATGACAATATCTTCTTCGCCCATTACTTTGCGAAGGTCATAAATAATTTTTTGCGGTTTTAATGGAAAATGATTATCAGATTCAAATTGATTAAATTCTTCTAAAACTTCTTTGCGAATTTCTTCAGTAAATTCAACAGGTTCATTTCTTTTTTCAATTTTCTCCATTAATGCTTTAAGATTCGTAGCAATATCTCCGACAATATTGCAAACTACCGGATAATGCGCATCAACTTCAGCATTTAATGTATCTATATGAAGAACTGGAATTTTCCCTTCAGGATTAAATCTTGTCGGTGGTATTTCTGTCATATCATAACCGACTGCAATGATCAGGTCAGTTTTCTCTAACGCACAATTAATATAATCTTTTCCGGAAATCCCAACCGAATCAATACTAAGCGGATGAGAAGCAGGGAAGGCTCCTTTACCCATAAATGTTGCTGTTACAGGTGTTTGAATTTTTTCGGCAAACGCCGCCAATTCTTCGGAAGAATTCGTTCTGGTAACGCCATTTCCAACTAATATTAATGGACGTTTTGCTTTATTTATAATTGCAGCGCCTTCATTAAGATTTGTTTCAGAAGCTTCCCCATTTTTTAATTCCGTAATTTTAAGAGGACTTAACCCTTCAACTTCTTTTCCTGCCACATCTTCGGGAAGATCAATGTGCGTTGCCCCCGGTTTCGCGGTCGCGGAAATCATAAAAGCCTTTCGTACAATTTCCGGAATCGTGTCTGGTGTTGAAACCGTCGCATTCCATTTTGTCACCGGCCGGTACATTGATATTAGATCATAAGCTTGGTGAGATTCTTTATGCAAGCGGTCCAAACCAGCTTGACCGGTGATAGCGACAAGAGGCGTCCGGTCCATATTTCCATCAGCAACACCTGTCAGCATATTCGTTGCACCCGGGCCCAAGGTAGACAAACAAACGCCAGGTTTGCCAGTTAACCTTCCCATAATTCCTGCCATAAAAGCAGCACCTGTTTCATGCCTTGTTGTAATAAATTCAATATTTGATGACAGTAGGGCGTCCATTACATCAAGATTCTCTTCCCCGGGAACGCCAAACATGTACTTAACCCCTTCATTTTCTAAACATCTTATTAACAAATCTGCTGCTCGCATTTAGCCTGCTCCTTTCGGTTCTAGAGGGTTAATACTTGAGGATAAAAAACAGGAATACCCTGCTTACCTTTCTTTTTTCCATATATCATTAGCTATACCCCTCACTAGTGAAAATCAAACAAAAAACTCACCTCTAATCGAATTTTAAAACAACAACAAATAAATCATTCACGCCTTTATAGTATTCTTCAATTTTATATAAATCCAATTTATTATTTGCATCAAACTCATGCATTATTGTTATTATATTTGTACAATCAAACCTAAAATTGAAACCTCTTTTAAAAGAGAACGTACTATAGTATATTTAATAACTAATAATGTAATGGAGGGTCTTGAATGTTTAAGAAATTCCTTAGGGAAATAAAACGTTCGATTTCAGAATCGAGTCACAGTGACAGACATTACAGACGATACAGTGACAGCGACCGTCATTTCAGACACCACAGTGACAGGCATTACAGACGTTATAGTGACAGCGACCGTTACTATAAAAGCTACAGTGACAGTGATCACCGCTACAGGCGATACAGTGACAGCGATCATCATCACAGACGTTATAGTGACAGCGGCGGTCATAGAAGACATCATGGCCATCACTCTCATTACGGAAGTCATTACTATAAGCGTAAAGGAGGAAGCAGCAGCAGTTAAATGAGTAACCTATGCTGCCGTTGCCTCTCAAATTAAACAATGGCGCTCCAAGGAAAGATTAATCTTTGTAAAAGGCAGAGTTCTAAACGTGACGAAAGAGCCGGTGGCGACATCATCGGCTCTCTTAATTATGGAACGGGATCAGCTAGATATGTTAGACAGGGAATGCTTCAAATCATTGCGTAATTCATGTATATCATGATAGGCATCTTCACTTTGCAGCATGCGTTTAATCATTTGTTTTGTTAAGTTAGTGATATTCAGTTCTTGTTCCCAAGGCTGCTCATCCTTACTGTCTGATTCAAATGATGAATAGAGTAAATAAAGTAAAAAATGACCCAAAGCATAAAAATCACTGCTTACATTGTTTTGCCTGCGCAGCCTTTTTTCTACAGGGTAATTTTCTAAGTTCTCAAAGTCTGAATGAATTTGATCATGTAAAAAACGTGCTAAGCCGAAATCGATTAAAAATAAATTTCCATCTGCCTTTATAACATTAGGCAGCCGAATATCCCGGTGAATGATTCCTTGTGAGTGGATGTATTCAACAATATCCAAAAGTTCTTCCATAAACAATAAAGCCTCTTTTTCTCTGTAACGATCACCTTTTGCAAATATAGCATCCTCGATATTTTCCCCATTAACATAATCCATTGCAAAAAATAGATGTCCCTTATATTGAAAACTGCTTATAAACTTTGGAATAGCCGGGTGATTTAAGACTTTCATTATAGATACTTCATTTTCGTACATTTCAATGCTTGCCTTGTCTTTTCGTCTGCTCGGTTTCACTTGCTTCACAACACAAAGCTTCCTAGTCTCCTGATCACGGCAAAGATATGTAATGCCAAAACTCCCCAAGCCTATTACCCGTTTAATATGATACCTGTCAGATATCCAAGTGTCCTCTGGCAACGGACGGTCAATTAACTTTTGCTTTAATTTTTTTATACGATAAAACAAACGATTCATAAGCACCTCAAATTTATAATCTTAAACAATACCAGTTATTTCTTATTTTTTCTGATGTAAGCATAAGAAGCATTAATTTCTCCGCCTAAAATAATAATAAGTGCTGTAATATAAAACCATAGCATCAGAACGATAATTCCGCCAAGTGTTCCGTATGTAGCGGAAAATTGCCCGAAACGATTAACATAAAAAGAAAAAGCATAAGATGCAACTTGCCACCCGACAGCTGAAATAACAGCCCCAAGAATGACTTCACTAAACTTTTGGCGCATATTGGGTCCAAAGTAATATAAACAAGCAAAAACCATAATAATAATAACAAAACTGATAAGAAAACTGATCATACTCCAAATTCTAAGAAAAGGGTCGGATATACCAAAATAATGAAAAATATATTTAGTAACAGTTGGACCAAATACGTTAATCGCTAAGGCCATAACGATGACAATAATCATCGCAATCGTCAGGATAATAGCTAATCCCCGCGCAACTACAAAAGAACGGTTTTCCTCAACTTCATAGGCTTTGTTCATTGCCCGAATAATAGCATTTACAGCATTTGACGCTGACCATATCGTGGCAATAATACTGAACGATAATAAACCGCCGTTTTTATTAAAAACATGAATGGTATTAGCCTTAATAATTCTCATAGCATCATCAGGTACATACTGCGCCAAGAAAGGCAAAACCTGATCCTGGCTTAACCCTAAATAAGGAAGAATTGTAAAGAAAAAGATGAGGAGAGGAAATAGCGACAACAAGAAAAAATAAGCCAAGGTTGCCGCTATATCTATCGCTCCATCATCATTGAATCGTTTGATTACCTGTTTGGTAAAAATCTTAAAGATTTCCCACCGGTTCCGTTTCCCCATTATTAATCCCCCCGGTTATCTTTATTTGTTCGTGTCCATTTTTGTCGACTTTTTAACATTTGTTGTTGCAGTTTTGTTCTGGTTTGATTGGTGCAGGTACATATTTGCAGATTGATTTTGATTTGTTCCTGAAGTTTGCGTGCTTGCAGGTATAACAGTTGTTGATGAAGAATCAATCATCATAACATTCTCGCCGGTGTTCCGGATTTTATGGGCGATTTGTGAAATTTCATCACCGGCTTCAACAGCATACCGATAAGCTTGCGACGAACTGTCTTTTGCATTTTTAACCTTGGTGGCAAACTCCTCAATATCCTGCGAGACTTCTTGGGCTGTCATTTTAATGTTGTTAGCCGTTTGCTGAAAATAATTTGTCACTTGCTCGGGATTTTGTCGAGCTGTATTAAAAAATTTCACGCTGTTGTCTTTAGCCGTTCTAATATCATCCCTTAAGCATTGCCTGGTTCCCCTGTCCAACAGAGAAATACCGGCGCCGACAATGCCGCCAATCAGAACAAACCTGCCCAGCTTGCTGTTTCTGTAAGAACCCATGTGGTTGCCCTCCTTTGATCAGTCTGTAATCACATGGATTACAATCATAGTTTGTTCAGAAAACACGTGAATATGTTAAGACTGGTCATACACGCTTTTACTAAATAGTGTTAAAATGCTATTAAGGATGTTCAAAATTTTTGTAAAAACTTTAACATAAAGGATGTGAGGCAATGGCATACTTGAATGTTAACCAGGTCACTAAATATGTTAAAAATAAATTATTGCTTGACAGTGTCTCATTTTCAATTGAAAAAGGGACACTTAATGGATTGACAGGTCCCTCCGGTTCCGGAAAGTCAACGTTAGTAAAGGCTATTGCCGGCATCGAACATTATACAAAAGGAACCATCGATCTTGAGGATACAGCGCTTCCAAATAGAAAAGTTCTTAAAAGAATCGGATATATGCCGCAAACTTTTGCTCTTTTCCCGGATCTTAGCGCCGACCAGCATATTAAATATTTTGCCGGTTTATATAAATTACCACGAAATAAATTTCTTAAACGTACAAATGATTTATTTGAAATGGTTCATTTATCAGATGTTATTCATCAACCGGTATATACATACTCAGAAGACATGAAAAGGCGGCTGTCACTTATACTTGCTTTATTCCATACGCCGTCGTTGGCTATTTTAGATAATCCGACAACTGGACTGGATATTTCACTGAAAGAGATCATTTGGAAGGAATTCAGGAAATTAGCAAGTATAGGCGCTTCATTGATCATTGTAACAAATGAACTTGAGGAAGCCGGTTATTGCGATCAATTATTATATTTAAACAATGGAAAAGTCATGATTCAGGGAACTGAATCAGATTTTATAGAAATGACAGGTATGAATTCACTTAAAGAATCACTTATTTTTCTGGGGAGCAATGAAGATGGCAACGAAAGCAATTCTGAAGAGACAACTTATACAAATAACACATGATATTTGGACATTAATTTTATTAATTATAGCACCGCTCTTAGTTATATTCTTTTCAAACGTTTTTTATTTAAATCATATAAAGCCCCATACCGCTCAATGGTTTTTTCAAAGCGGCTCGCTTTTATGTGTATTGTCCTTTATTTTTCCATGTTTAACAGCAGCTATAGCCATGCTGCGTGATAAAAAATTAGGGACTTTAGAGCTGACGCTTATGGCCCCTGTGACAAGAGGACAAGTGATCCTCGGATATTTAATCGGGATTGGGATTATTTTTGCTGCGCAAACTTTAATCCTTTTACTTTTTTCAATATTTATTTTTCATTGGTCCTTTTCCTGGACTTTCATATTGTTGTACATTCTGCTGTTAATTGAGTCAATAACAGCTATTGAAATCGGCCTGTTTATTGCCGCATGTGCAAAAAACCCGCTTAAAATTTTCTTATACATGACTGTAATCATTATTCTGCAAATCATTAATTGGGGGCAAACGGCCGGCTGGCTTCCGGTCATTTCTATCATTATTCCTGTTAATTATAGTGTGGACAGTGTAACATCCATGTTTCTTCATGGATATATTTTATCCGGATTTTTCTTAAACATTGCAGCTCTTATCGTATTTTGCCTGTTATTTTTTACTCTTAACATATGGGTATTGCAAAAAATCCGCCGGGTATAAAACATAACAGTCCGTTCTTGGGCTGTTTTTTGTTTTTTATTCTTTCCATTACTCACATTAAGTGACATTATTTTTAGATTTATAACATTATTTATGCTAGTAAAAAGTGGATTTGGGGTTTGTTATTCCCAACTCTTTACAAACATTTCAATGGAGCTATTACAGGGATAACACTAGGCCTGGCAAGCGATTTGGTATAAAACACTCTCGAACTATGACTTTTGAACTATAAAACTTGTAAAGTTTGTAACATAGCTTTAATGTAAAAAGTCCTATTTTCTATGATATTCTGTGAGCAGTGAAATTAAGATCATAGCATTCATAGGGAGGTTTTATTATCAAATATTTCACTCTAGCAACTGCACTAATTGTCGGTCTATTTATTTCAGCTAATATGGCATCAGCCAAAAGCGCTTATACTGTGAAAAAAGGGGATACTCTTTCCGAGATCGCCCGTTCCAATAATGTAAGTTTAAAAAATGTTCTTGAATCGAATCCTTTGATTAAAGATAAAAATCTAATCTTGATTGGTCAAACTATCAATCTGCCGGGAGAAACTTCATCAACAAAACCTGGTGAAAAACAATCAACATCAAATATAAAGGATCTATCAGCAAAACCTAGTCAAAAATCAACACCAAATATAGAGGATCTATCAGCAAAACCAAGTGAGAATCAAACAACTGCATCTGAACCAGCAGGAAAAAGCGAAACGTTCACTGTAACAGCTTATACTTCTGGAAATGAATCCACTGGTAAAAATCCTGGAGATTCAGGGTATGGCGTAACAGCATCCGGCTCTCACGTACAACAAGGTACAACGGTTGCTTGTCCTAAGTCTATCCCATTTGGAACAAAAATATATATTCCTTCTTTACATCATACGTACACATGCCAGGATCGCGGCGGTGCGATTAAAGAAGGCAGACTTGATATCTATATGAACAATTTAAAGGATGCCCAAGACTTCGGCAAAAAACAATTAAAAGTTATTATTGAGAAATAATGCAACAAAGAACCCAAGCACACGGTGCTTGGGTTCTTTGTTGATTTTATTTTTTATTTTTCGAAAAGGTTCGGGTCATTTGCTGCCATACAGAGCCTTTAGCATCTTCCCCGCCCTCAATACGGCTGATTGCCATTTTGATTTGCATGTCCACTTCAAACTCTGGATCACCTGCCGCCTCTTTTAATGCCGGTAGCGCTGATTCGTCACCAACTTCATATAGAAACATCGCTGCCCTCCATCTTACTATCCGGCTTGGATCTTTAAGGGCTTTTGCCATTTCCGGTATGGCACTTGGGTCCCCCATGTCAGATAAGCAATCCCCGGCTGTCCGGCGTACCGTTACTGTTTTATCGTGAAGTCCTTCATATAGATACGGCAGTACCTTAGAATCCTCAAGCATTCCTAAATAAACAACCGCTAATCTGCGGATAGAAACCTTTTCATCGTGCAATGCCTTTTCCAATACCGGCAAGTCTTCAAGTGATGGATCCATCCGGTCCAGCGCCGCATAGCGCTTATGCCAATCAGGGTCATCAAGCATTTCTAAAGTTACCTTTTTAAACGGCGCATGTTTTTCGTTATTGCTGTCTTGAGAATAGGCCCGCTTAACAAGTTCGTTCAACCGTTCATGGTCATAAGCTGCCGACAATTCTTCAACAATATCCTTTTCAATCTCTTCAGGATCGCCGTATCTAGGTGACTGCTCAACCCATTGCCTTTCCATAATCATATTATCTGAAGACCCTTGTGCCTCCATAATAGCGTCCATAAATCGTTTTGGCAGACCGACACGCTTCTCTTCCCCATCAATATCCAGCTTAACTTGCATTGGGATTTGCCTGAACATTTGATAGAAAACACGAATTTCCCCAAAGTTTTCTTTTGGCTGCACAGATGACTTTTCTGACGATTCATGGGATGAGCCTTCATCTTCACCAAGGACTGTTCTTACCTTTGATAAAATTTCTCCCCAATCAGCCTTAGGAAAGCGTTCTAATGCCATAAAATCGGCAACATGATAAACACCTTTAACGCCTTCTATATCAAGCAGCTCCTGGATTAGTTCCGGGGCATCGTTTTTATTATCCTGCCTGTAATTATGGCTTTTCCCGCTTGGCAGTGTTTCATCTAAAATAAGCTTCATTGTATGGGGACTCGGTGTTGGTTCGATACCTTGAAGTTTCACTCAGCTCACCTCTTATAAAATTAATTGATATTTTTTTCTCTGCAAATTTCCTCCAGAAGAGAATCAGTTCCCTTATCAATCATTTCATGAACTTCATCAAAGTTTCCGGTAAAAAACGGATCAGGTATATCTCTGACCGGCATATCATTAATATAGTCCATTAATCGTCTAACATTTGCTTTAGGCGCCTGTTCAGCAAGTTTGTTAATATTTTCGATATTACTTTCATCCATACCAATAATATAATCAAACTGATCCAAATCTTGAGATGTCATTTGGCGTCCTTTAAGTCCTTGAGATGAAATCCCTAATTCTTGAAGCTTTTTTCTTGTACCTTTATGCGGCGGCTCACCAATATGCCATCCCCCTGTCCCGGCTGAGTCAACAGTAATTTTATCTGTTAAACCCGCTTTCTCTACTTTATCCCTAAAAATTGCTTCCGCCATAGGAGAACGGCATATGTTTCCAAGACAAACAAATAAAACTTTTATCATCTGCTTTTCCTTCCTGTCTGTATTTAAATTTTAAAGATAGGACAAATGAACTAACTTTATTTATATATCTTTTATTTTATTCAAAGACCCTCTAAACTCAAAAGTAAAATAAAAATTCTATAATAACCAAATTTTTCTTTAAATAAATGGTTACCCTATAAAGTGAAACTTCCATCAGTGGGGGTTTTACGGACGGTTGCACCGGGATAAATATCTTTCATTATCCATTTTTAATAATTGTCACGCTGTACTTGCGGTTTCTTGGGCCGTCAAATTCACAGAAATGCACGCCTTGCCAAGTTCCTAAAACCAATTCACCATGATGAATGAGTATGGCTTGAGTTGTTCCGACTGTGCTTGTTTTTAAATGCGAGGCTGAATTGCCTTCACCATGGCGGTATTTAGAATGTTCCCAAGGATACACTTCATCCAAACGCATTAACATATCGTGCTTAACGTCCGGGTCGGCATTTTCATTAACCGTTATTCCAGCTGTAGTGTGCAAAGACTGGACAAACATGACACCATCCTCAACACCTTGATCTTTTAAATAAGTCGCCAGGTTATCTGTAATATCAATCATTTCATCTCTATGATGCGTTCTTAATTGGAAAGTTTGAAACATCATATCACCTCATTTTATTGAACAAATTTGAAAGGAGCTTTCATTATGAAAAAGTTTGTCTTTTTACTATTATTATGTCTCTTTTCTATCATAACAGCAGGATGCCAAAACGCCAAACAACATGAAGAAAGTGAAACCCCTGTTAATGGCAATGCTTCCGGTGGGAGGGTTGAAGCCCGACTCGCCTATGAACAAAAAGGAAATGATGTCAGTTTTAATTTTCAAGTCAAAAACCAAACGAATCATAAAGTGACCTATCATTTTCCGACGACACAAAGGTTTGACTACAAAATTAAAGATGAGGACGGCAAAGTTATTAAACATTTTTCTGAAGGGCGCTTTTTTGGTCAAGTCACAGGAACGCTTACCTTAAAACAATCAGAAACAAAGGATTTTAAGACTGAAGTATCCGACTTAAAGCCGGGACAATATACAATTATTTTTTGGCTGACAGCTAATGAAGACCAGCCTAATACCAGAATCAACTTCAAAGTGAACTAAGATTTTTCCTTCTAATACGTGTTCAAGAAGGAGGACAAAAAGAGCCGAGAAGTTCAAGGAAGCGCAGCCTCCGAGCACCGGAGTGTATGCCTTTAATACGTGAGGAGCGGAGGAGCACCGAGCAAAGCTTCACGAACTGCTACGAGCTGCGACGAGAAGTTGGCGTTACTTCCGTGAATATGCTGCGGCGCAGGAGCACCAATCTCAACCCCGTAGTCTCGACAGCTATTTTTCCCGGACTTTTTGAACATTCTCTTCTAATATCCCCAATCAATGATATGATAAAAGGGTAACTCAACGACTATATTAAGCCTCTTGAAGTTTTGCGGCGGGATAAGGAATACTCCGCAAACTTCAACGCTTGCAACAAGAGAAATTTGAAAATTTTAAATAGGGGGATTGGATGTGGAAAAGACCTTAAATCAAACATGGGATTTAGACGCCATTTTCCAAGGCGGCAGCCATTCCGAACGTTTGGATCATTTCATGGATGAACTTAAAAGCGATTTACATGCATTAAAAACCCAGTTAGATAAAACCTCCGGTCCGCAAACCATTGAACAAGCAAAAAATTGGAAAGAATATCTTTATATTTTACAAAGTATTTCAGAGCGTATCATAGAATCCAGTGCCTTTATTGAATGTCTAACGGCTCAAGATGTTAAAGACCAACAGGCAAAAATATTAAATAGTGCCGTAACATCGTTATATGCCCAATTCGAATCATGCAATACATTAATCGATAACCAAATGAATGATATTCCTGATGAAGTCTGGAATGACTTACTAAAAGAAGATGAACTTAATGAGATTGCTTTCTTGTTAAATGAGCGGAGACAAAGCGCAAAGGAAAAACTTTCAAGTAAAGAGGAACAGCTTGTCAACGCTTTGGCAATTGACGGTTACCATGGCTGGAGTGAAATGTATGACACAATTGTCGGCAACATGGCAATTCCTTTTGATCATCCTGAAAAAGGTTCCATAAAGCTTTCTGTCGGACAAATGAGCAACTTAATGTCAGACCCAAACCGGGACATACGGAAAGAGGCCTTTAAAGCATGGGAGAAGGCGTGGGATGAGCAAGCAGATCTCAGTGCCAATACATTAAACCATTTAGCCGGCTTCCGTCTTAATTTATATGAACAACGCGGATGGCATGATGTTTTAAAAGAACCTCTGGACTGCAATAGAATGTCGGCTGAAACGCTTACGGTGATGTGGGAAGCCATAAACAGTGTTAAACCGGTTTTCGCCAAATTTCTTAATCGTAAAGCACAATATCTTGGTTTAGAAAAACTATCCTGGTTTGATGTTGAAGCCCCGCTCTTTACATCAGACAAAAAAATCAGTTATGAAGACGCTGCCGAGTTTATCGTTAAACATTTTCATAAATTCAACCCAAAAATGGCTGAATTCGCGGAACAGGCGATTGAAAATCGTTGGATTGAGGCCGAAGACCGCCCTGGAAAGGCACCCGGGGGATTCTGCACCAGCTTCCCGATCACAAAGGAATCCCGGATATTCCTTACCTACAGCGGTTCTGCTGATAACGTTTCAACAATCGCTCATGAACTTGGCCATGCATATCACCAGCATGTGATGAACGATCTGCCGCATTTTGCAGGGCAATATGCGATGAATGTTGCGGAAACGGCATCAACTTTTGCGGAAATGATTGTCTCAGACGCAGCCAAACAATCAGCTCAAACAAAGCAAGAACAACTTTCGTTTTTAGATGAAAAGATTTCCCGCAGTGTTGCTCTGCTCATGAATATCCATGCACGCTTTTTATTTGAAACGAAATTTTACAATGAACGAAAAAACGGTCTGATCAGTACAGAAAGATTAAATGAACTGATGCTTGAATCGCAAAAAGAAGCCTATTGTGATGCGCTTGATGTCTATCACCCGGCTTTTTGGCAATCTAAGCTGCACTTTTACATTACCGATGTCCCTTTTTATAACTTTCCGTACACTTTCGGTTATCTTTTCAGCACAGGCATTTACGTTAAAGCACTAGAAGAAGGCCCTGCCTTTGCCGATAAATACGATGCTCTGTTAAGAGATACCGGCCGCATGAAAGTCGAAGATCTTGCCAAAAAACATTTAGATGTTGATTTAACACAGCCTGATTTCTGGCGCTCCGCTTTAAATTATTGTGTTAAAGACGTTGATGAATTTTTATCCCTTACTGAAAATTAATAAGAAGCCTTTGCTCTAACTTCCGGGCAAAGGCTTCTTTTAATAACTTCTATCTGACAAGATATAAAACTTCAACCGGCTTAATCATCGTAAAAACTGTATTAACCTTATTAGGCTTTTTGTTAACTATTTTAGTTTTTGGACAAATAAACTTATCAAGTGAAAATTTATCATTTAACCGAGAAGACCCCCTCCTCAAGCTTTGCTAGGTGGGGGATAAATCGGATGCTTTTGGGCTTTTAACATTTCGTAGCTTGCCTTTGTTTTCTGTATCATCTATAATAATGTCAAGGTTTAGAACATACGTTCCCTTTGGAGACAAAAATGAAAAAGGCTTATTTTTCGAAAAGAATCTATAAAAACGAGCTGTCTTGCTACCTTATTCATGAATTAAATGGTGTCCTGCAAACATTCAACTTGGCCAAGCGTTATGCGTTCCATACTTTGGTTCGGGAAAAACGTTGGGGCTGTCAAAATAAAGAAAGTCTGCATCAAGTGTTAAAGAAAAAATTTGGCCTTAATGATTACTATGCCAACAGTGCCCGGCAAGAGGCTGCAGCCCTCTTTTCGGCTTTAACGGAGTTACAAAAATTATATATCAAACAAACGGATGAAAAATTAAAAGATCTAAAGAAAAAATTAAAAAAAGAACGTACAAAACTGACAAAGCTTCTTAAAGTCAAGGACAGTTTAATCAAAGGAAAACTTCATCTGCCTAGAAACAGCCCTTTTTTGAAGATAAACAACTTGATTGCCCTTCCTTTAAAAAATGAAACCCGGATTTGGTTAAATGATTATTTGTTTGAACACCAGTATCTTGATGTTCAAATTAAGCATACAAAGTCGCAGATCGGACGGTTAGTCTTTCGTCTCTACCGTCTGGAAGAAAAGAAACAAACATATAAAACTCATATACCCAGTTGCGTATTTGGCGGTAAAAAGTTGTTTAAGTCACAATTTACTAAAGAAGAGTATCAACACAACCACGAAAAATGGCAAGAAGTCTATCATCAAGCACGGACGAAACAAATGATGATTTCTGGCCGGAAGGATGCTAAATCCGGAAATTTTGTTTTCCAGTACAATATAGAGAATCAGGCATTGCACTTCACCTCTATTAGAGGTAAAGCTTTTACTATCCCGTTCGTTTTGTTCCCGTATGGACAAGAGATTGTCAACAACGTGATTTTAACCCAACAAACCTGTAAAAACAAAAAAGCCGATGGCAAACCGATCTCCTGGTCAATTGAGGATCACAGAGAATACTATATTATCAAATGTTTAGCAGAGGTTACGCCAAACCCATATGTTAATTTCAGTACCTCTGATGGCGTTATTGGCGTGGATTGTAATGTTGACCACTTTGCTTGGGCTGACCTTACAAATGACGGCAATTACCTAGAAAGCGGAAAATTAAAGTTTTCTATCGAAGGTAAAACAAGCGGTCAAATTACAAAAATCATAGAAGCCCAAGCCATCGATTTAGTCGATAAAGCGGTTCAAAAAAACAAGCCCATTGTTCTCGAAAATCTGGATACAACGCTATCAAAAACGGGTAATAGATATGCCAATAAGAAAGCGAACCGTTTAAAGAGCCTATTTGCCTATAAAAAGATGATCACTGCGGTCACGAGCCGCGCAGAAAAAATGGGCATCGATGTGATTCAAGTTAATCCGAAATATACGTCCGTCGCCGGAAAACTGAAATACATGCGCAAATTTGGTATATCTATTCATCAAGCCGCCGCATTCACTATAGGAAGGNTTTTTTACACACTTTTCAATGTCAATACCCCTCATCAAAGTATCAACTTACATGATCATCATCTCACAGAAAATGAACGAAAAAAGTTATTTAAATCATTGGCTTAATATCAACTTATGATTAAATCAATCAAAGCACCATTGTACCAGTCTTTTACTCTAGTCACCGGAGCAGATGGCTATTCTAGGAGCTGGGTGCATTATAATGAGTGCTGATTTAAACCTCTATGCTTATTTGAAGATGGTGAACCTTCTTGTGCTTGCTTAGACAGGAGACTCAAGTTGGTCGTTCGCGTCGTTCGCAAGGAATACGTCCGATAATAGGTATGGTTGAACCCTCTTGTTGAACGGAGGGGATTCTAAGTTTCTTTAACTAGAATCTCCCACCTCAAGCTCCGCTAGGTGGGAGTTGTTCAATTGAGCGGTAATCAACAATGAGCCTTTCTTTAAAGAAAACTTGGCTGGTACCAAGCCTTTTGGCGCAGGCAACTGCCTAGTTGCACTTATACTATCTACCTTATCTTGGAAGCTACGCCGAACCTGTATCAATGTTGCCAAGATATACTTTATGATAGTATAAAAAAAGGACTTTTTCACAAGAACACTTATACAAGCAATCTCTTTCTCCCTTTCATCTACTAATTAATAAGAATAGAAAGGAGAGATAGAATTAATGAGCAACCGTAATAATCAAAATCAAGGTTGTATGATTTTAAATAGCAATGGGGAAGTTTTAAATTGCAATGATCAAATGGCAAGTAATGCTTCTACACCCGTTCAATTAAGAGAAGGCGAAATTGCGGTTATTTTTTGCACACCAATCATTGGAAGACCTACTAGAAGATTAAGAGATATTAACCTCATGCGGGGCCAATTTGCCAGAATACGTTGCGGTCTTAACACCCTTAATGTTTCTTGCGGAAGACAAGTTGATAGGTTCCCAGCAGAAACCCGGACTTTATCACCTGGTGAATTTGTCGTTATCACATGTGATTGTTAACACAGAAATGAAACAACAAATAGCAGACCAAGTTCTAATATAGAACTTGGTCTGCCTTATTTTAGACTAATCTTAAGCGGTTATGGTAAATGGTTCAAAATTTGCATTGGTTTATTTAACGCATTCCACTTTTCTTTTCCAAACTCATATTTTCTTTTTGTTTCGTTTCATTTAACCGGCTATGTCTATAGCCGTACGTAAAGTAAATAATGAGTCCAAGTCCTAACCATATCAAGAATCCCTTCCAGGTAAATGCCTTAAGCTGAAACATTAAATAGACACAGATTATAACAGCTAAACCCGGAATAACCGGTACCCACGGCGTTTTGAATCCTCGCTTTAAATCCGGGCGTGTCTTCCTGAGCACTGCCACACCAAGAGAAACTGATGAAAAAGCAAATAGTGTTCCGATGTTCGTTAATTCAGCTAATTTATCAAGCGGAATGAGACCGGCAAATAATGCAACTAATACACCTGTTACCCACGTACTGATCAATGGCACTTTTCTTTTCTGATTGACTTTAGACAATGATTTTGGAAGCAGTCCATCCCTGCTGATAGAGTAGAAGAGACGTGTTTGTCCGAACATCATAACGATAAGAACAGTTGTAATGCCTACAATTGCTCCGACTGAAATTAATCCTGCTGCCCAATCCTGATTAATAAATCGTAGGGCAAACGCTACAGGGTCTTTCACCCCAAGTTTATCAAATGGAACAATCCCAGTTAGAATCGAAGAAACAATGATATATAAAAATGTACAAATCGTTAATGCCGAAATAATTCCGATCGGTAAATTACGCTGCGGGTTCTTCACTTCTTCTGCAGCTGTAGAAACCGCATCAAAACCAAAATATGCAAATACAACCACTGCAGCACCTGTCGTTATTCCTGAAAATCCAAACGGCGTAAACGGCGCCCAGTTTGCTGGTTTAACATACCATACACCTACTACAATAAAGAGAAGAACCACCGCAATTTTAATAAATACCATTACGGCATTAAATTTAGCCGATTCCTTAACCCCTCTGGAAAGAAGGAAAGCAATTAATAAAACAATAATAACAGCAGGTAAATCAATGACAGTACCCTTCGCGGGATCAAACGCACTCGTTAGCGCGGTTGGAAGGTGAATCCCAAATCCTGATAATAATCCTTGAAAATAACCTGACCATCCACTTGCTACTGCTGAAGAAGCCAGACCGTACTCCAGTATCAGGTCCCATCCTAAAACCCAGGCAATTAATTCTCCAAAAGCAACATAGCTGTATGTGTAAGCGCTTCCAGATTCGGGCATCATAGATGCAAATTCTGAATAACATAACGCAGCAAATGCACAGGCTATGCCAGCAATAATAAAAGACAATATCAGGGCTGGACCGGCATATTTTGCTGCAGCCACTCCCGTCAGAACAAAAATTCCTGTTCCAATAATTGCCCCAACTCCGAGCATAGTTAAATCAAATGCACCTAACACTTTCTTAAGTGAACTTTCTGAATCCTTATGTCCGATAGATTTTTTACGAAATAAGTTCATATGTCCTCCTATATCCACTTTGAAGTCATTTTTTTAAAATAATACGATGCTATTAAAAAGAACTTTTTATAAGTTAAGTCATACATCTTTCAATACTTGCCAATCGGCATGTTTTTTTATAAATGATTTAATTTGGTCATTCTAGGTATAAGAATTGAAATATCTGTAAAGCGGGGGCAGAGCGGTTATACTTTTTCTCCTCATCTTAACATTAACACCTCCCATCCAATAGTCTTAGTACTTTTTTATAAATTCGAACTTTACTGTTTATTTTCCTGCCGTCTCTTTAATAAATTTATTTAATTGTTTTGTTAATTTGTCGAATATTGTTTTTTTAACAAAGGAATCATCTATGAAAAGCACAAAAAAACCCGGCATAAGCCAAGGTATGTACGCCACTTTTCTATTCTATATCTATATATTTATATGCCAATGTCTTATATTGCGGCCAGTTCAACAAATTCCACTTCAGAGAGATGCGACAATACTACCGTGTGACAATCATCCACCTTTTGTAATTCGCACTGTTGATTTTCGTATACCCACAAAATAGTGTATTGTTCTCCTTGATAGATGACAAGTTCGTCCTTCATAAACAAGGATATCACCTCTTTTTTTCTTAATTATAACCGTTTTATAAGATTTGTAAAGAATAATTTTTGTAAAATTTTAAATAGTCCATTGTGAAAATTTCAAATCTAGTGCTCTTTTACTTTTATATTAAGCTTTTTTATAATGAAATGGTGAAAGGAGTTGCAAAAGTGCAGTTACCCGAGGATTTTATAAACCGTATGAAAAATATGCTTCAAGACGAAGCTGAAGCTTTTTTTGCTGCATATCAAGACGACAAAGCAACAGGACTGCGTATTAACCCATTAAAAATAAGCGCTGAGTCTTTCAAAAATATATCGCCATTTCCGATAGAGAACATCCCTTTTTGTTCAACCGGTTTCTACTATAATCCAGCTGACGAACCAGGCAAACATCCATATCACCAGGCCGGTCTCTATTACATACAAGAGCCAAGCGCGATGTTTGTCGCTGAAGTCGTGAATGCTGAACCAGGGGAGCGTATCCTTGATTTATGTGCGGCACCGGGCGGAAAATCGACACAAATCGCAGGTGCAATGAAAAACCAAGGTCTGCTCGTAACGAATGAAATCCATCCAAAACGTGTCAAAGCGTTATCAGAAAATATCGAGCGTCTTGGGGTTTCCAATGCTATTGTCACGAATGAATCTCCGGATAAACTCGCCAAACATTTTCAAGGGTATTTCGACAAAATTGTCGTCGATGCGCCCTGCTCTGGTGAAGGCATGTTCCGGAAAGATCCGGAAGCCGTACAGTATTGGAGTCAAGAGCATGTTAACCATTGTGCTTCTTTGCAAAAAGACATCCTGGAATCTGCTTATTTAATGTTAAAATCAGGCGGGATACTCGTCTACTCTACGTGCACATTTGCACCAGAAGAGAATGAACAAACGATAGAAAAGTTTATTCTAAAACATAATGATATGAGTCTTTTGCCAATTGCCAAGATGCACGGCATCAGCAACGGAAAGTCTGAATGGAGCGGTTCCAATTCAGACACCCTGAGCTTAACAGCCCGTCTATGGCCTCACCTCTTAAAAGGCGAAGGGCACTTTATAGCTAAGCTTCAAAAAAATGGTGAAACAATAGAAAGACCAATCCATATAGCTAAAGATACTTCCAAAAAAACTAACATAAATGATTACCGTACATTCGAAAAGCAGACCCTTGATATTAATATTCAACAAACGTTACACCTTAAAAACAACCAACTTTATGCTCTCCCGGACAGCTGTCCGGACTTAACAGGCATCAAAGCCGTTCGCCCGGGTCTGCATCTCGGAGAACTGAAGAAAAACCGTTTTGAACCAAATCATGCTCTGGCTCACGGTCTCCCAATCGATGCTTATAAACATAAGGTTGATCTAAGTCTAACTGATGATAGCTGGAAAAAGTATCTTCGCGGTGAAACGCTGCCAACCGGCGGTGACCGCGGATGGTGTATCGTAACTATTAATGGCTTCCCGCTTGGTTGGGGGAAAGAAGTCAAAGGAACTTTAAAAAACTTTTATCCTAAAGGGTTACGAGTACATGTTAAATAGAAGGCCAAACCAAGTTGCAAAACTTGGTTTGACCTATTAGCCAACGAAGAGATTGAATTTATCTGCAATATAAAAAATTTATGTTTTTTTGTAGAAAAACTGCTATAATGAAAATTACATAGTTCCTAATTACCATTGTCAGTTTGCGCAAAATTTTCCAAACATTTTAAAACAACATCATATTTCAACTTATTATACTACTAAATCAACCATTAAGGTGGTGTAATCAATTGAGTAATCAATCTATCAACCAATCCCGCAGTAATGAAGAAAATTTACAAAGGGGGCTTAAAAACCGGCATATCCAATTAATTGCAATTGGCGGTGCAATTGGCACTGGTCTCTTTTTAGGTGCCGGGAAGTCTATTCAGCTCGCCGGCCCTTCCTTAATGCTGACCTATTTGATTGTTGGCGTAGCGCTATTTTTTGTCATGAGGGCGCTTGGCGAACTGATCCTGTATAAGCCTACATCAGGTTCCTTTAGTGATTATGCTGAAGAACTTATCGGTCCCTGGGCAGGCTTTATTACAGGCTGGACTTATTGGTTTACATGGATTGCTACCGGCATAGCTGAAATTACTGCCGTCGGGATTTATGTTAAGTTTTGGGTCCCTGACATTCCGCAATGGATTCCGGCCTTAGCCTGCGTTATTGTCTTATTCTTGATTAATGTAGCTACGGTAAAAGCCTTCGGCGAAATGGAATTCTGGTTTGCTATAATCAAAGTTATAGCTATTGTAGCACTCATCATTTTAGGATTAATTATTATCTTTACAGGGTTTGGAAATCACGGCCATGCAACCGGCTTCTCAAATCTATATAAACATCACGGCTTCTTCCCGCATGGGATATCAGGTTTCTTGCTAGCTTTCCAAATGGCTGTATTCTCGTTTGTCGGCGTTGAGCTCGTCGGCGTTACTGCCGGTGAAGCCGAAAATCCTAATAAGACAATACCGAAAGCCGTTAATAATATTCTTATCCGGATTCTTATTTTTTACATTGGCGCTTTGCTCATTATCATGTCTATTTTCCCTTGGGACAAAGTCAGCCCTAACAGCAGCCCGTTTGTTACAGTATTTGCGCAAATTGGTATACCTGCCGCAGCCGGAATCATTAATTTTGTCGTATTAACATCTGCTGCATCTTCATGTAACAGCGGTCTTTTCAGTACAAGCCGGATGCTTTATTCATTGGCGCAAAACGGCCAGGCACCTAAGTCTTTTGGCAAACTCAGCGATCGTAAAGTCCCGGCCATTGCATTAATTGTATCGACACTCGCTCTTTTAGTCGGTGTTTTATTAAACTATTTATTGCCGGATATGGTCTTTACAATTGTAACAAGCGTCGCCACCATTTGTTTTATTTGGGCGTGGAGCATCATTCTTATTTCACACTTGCTGTTCCGGCGCAAATTGCCTGATGAAGCCCGTAAGATTCACTTTAAAATGCCGTTAACGCCAGCAATGAACTGGATTGTACTCGTCTTTTTCGTTGCCGTTATCATTATTCTCGGCTTCGATTTTGTGACTAGAATTTCTCTATTTGTTACGCCGGTATGGTTTGCTATTTTAGTGATTGCTTACTTTATTATGAAGAGTAAAAAACGAGCATAGCTTTTAAACTTTAAAAAGTGTATGAAGCCTCATTTCCTCATTTTGGAAATGAGGCTTTGACTTTTCTACAAAATGCAATACTTAATAGAAAAAGGCCTCCTATTTACTGATAGACACACTAAGAGAAAAATACCGCAATTATGATCTAGTTCGTATTCTTAGTTAAGATAATAGCGTTCAAACTTACATTCGGTAAACGCCCCGTACAATTGAAGAAGCTACTGCTGAAGGGCTTGAAACTGTTTTAAAGATTTCAAGCAAAACACTGTACACTATGACATAAAGGAAGATGCAGGTTCCATAATCCACCTTAGAATCAAAAGAATCCGGGATACACCATACTGGTGAATCCCGGATTAATAACAATATAGTAATTAAATATCATACATATTCTTTTAAAAAGATTTAGTTAAGCATGCATCTTCTCATTATTTGAATCATAGGATTCTTCACTATTAAAATCAATCTCAGGCGGCTGCTTTCTAAACATCTTTGTAAGAAACATCAAATAAATAAATCCAATAACCGCCCAAATACATCCCAGAATTAACGCATCTTTATCCAGGTTAACCCATAGCCAAATATCGAAGCATGCACCTATCACCGGTAAAATAAGATATAAAAAGGTGTCCTTCGGAGAACGCCTTTTGCCCTTAATATAGTAATGAGCAATGACCGAAATATTCACTAAAGTAAAAGTCGCAAATGCGCCAAAATTTATAAAAGAGGTTGAAGTCGAAACACTTAATGTCAGTGCAAGGAGTGCAAGAATACCTACAAGCATTAGATTAAACACAGGCGTTTTTAATTTTGGATGAAGATATCCGAAAAGTTTCTTCGGAAGCACTGAGTCGCGCCCCATCGCATAGAGAAGTCTGGCCGCGCTGTTTTGTGCAGAGAGTCCCGACCCAAACTGCGCGACAATCAAACCGGCCAAGAAAAACGCACTGAACAGATTTCCGCCAATATGCTTGGCAATCTCAAGACCTGCTGAATCAGAGTTCACAAAATGTGTATTCCCGGTGACTAATTGTGTAAAGTAAGCTGAACCAACAAAGAGAATACCGCCAATGATGATTATAAGAAAAATAGCTTTTGGAATCGTCTTTTTGGGTTGAATGGTTTCCTCTGAAAGGGTCGATACCGCGTCAAAACCTAAAAATGAATAA
The DNA here is from genome assembly GCF_042665295.1 of Scopulibacillus cellulosilyticus. Taxonomy (NCBI): domain Bacteria; kingdom Bacillati; phylum Bacillota; class Bacilli; order Caryophanales; family Sporolactobacillaceae; genus Scopulibacillus; species Scopulibacillus cellulosilyticus. Next base: position 19,669 of record NZ_JBHTCO010000017.1, on the reverse strand, counting down.
CAGGCAATAGCTGCACCTGATAGAACTCCGGAAAAAGGCGCGCCCTGATTTATAAATGGTGTTATTGACAAAAGGCTGCCTGATCCTTTTTCATTCAAAATATCGATAATCGACAGTATGATAAATAATGCAATAACCAAAAATTGAAAAGCCATCATGATGAAGTTAACATTTGTACTCATTTTAATGCCAATGATATTAATAAACGTCGTAACGATAATAAAGGCTATAATCCATACCCATGAAGGTATTGCGGGAAACGCTGAGCTTAAATAAACACTGCCGATCAGCCAAATAACCATTGGTATAAAGAAATAATCCAGTAAAACAGCCCATCCTACCATAAAACCTAAATGTGAGTTGATTGATTTCCGGGTGTACGTATAAGCGGAGCCGGAAACCGGATAAGCCTTTACCATCTGCCCGTAACTATATGCCGTAAATAACATCGCTATCATTGAGACGAGGTAAGCGCTCGCCATCATCCCATGAGTTTTTACAGCAATAACGCCAAAGGTGCCAAAAACAATCATAGGCGCCATATAAGCCAGTCCAAATAAGACGACTTGATAAAGAGTAAGTGTTCTTTTTAGTGAAACTTCGTGGTTGCCCATATCTACTCCCCCTCGTATTCGGACTATTTACATAAGTCTTTGTATAATTCCGGTTGTCTATCTTTTAAATAACACTGAGCGTTCCTTGACTGTCCGATTTCGTCAAGATTTAGATTTACAATAATCCCTGATTCAGACTGTCCGCATAATGCTAACAATTCTCCAAAAGGATTAGCTGCAGCACTTCCTCCAAAAAAGCAGGTGTCTTCTTCTACGCCGACCTGATTGGTCGTTGCAACAAACACTTGATTGTCCACTGCCCTGCTTTGTATTTGAATCGTTTGTCTTTTGTCATACGGGAGCATATTCGCAGTCGGCGCCAGAATCATTTGCGCACCTTTTAAAGCTAATGTTCTTGCTGTTTCCGGAAATTCTGTATCATAACAAATCATGATACCAATCCTTCCGATATCTGTTTCCCAAACATTAAAGCCATTTCCAGGGGAGAAATACTTCGTTTCTTCATCCCATAAATGGACTTTTTGATAGTTTCCGATAATAGACCCGTCATGATTAATGAAACAAGCAGAATTATAAATTTTACGGTCATGCCGTTCAGGATAACCTAAAATAACTTTAATGCGATATTCTTCGGCGGCCATTCGAATCTTGTTAATGCTCGGTCCTTCTAATGTTTCTGCCATTTCTTCCGTTCTGTTTCTTGTAAAATATCCGGTTAAAGCTAATTCAGGGAATAAAATAAGATCCGCTTTTTGTATCGAAGCTTCTTTTATAAAACCTATGATTTTCTCTATATTCTTATCCTTTTCACATAGAATAGGCTGCATTTGTGCCAAATAAATTTTTACCATAAAATGCCTCCAGTCCAGCTATTGATTTAGATATTTCTTTACTTTACGGGAAGCTTGAGATTGGCTGATCCCTAATTCTTGAGCAACTTTATAAGTCGATCCGTACTTATCATAGGCATCCAATATGATTGACTTTTCAACTTCTTCCAAGATATTATTAAGCGTCTTGCCGGACATATCCTCACTTTTGGCTTTAACAGGGGCCGGAAGATCCTTTACGGTTACAATGCCATCGGCTGTAACGACCAGCCGCTCAACCATATTTTCCAGTTCCCGTATATTCCCTTCCCATTTATAATCTAGAAGCGCTTCCAAAGCTTTTGGGGACAACTGAACGCTGCAATTGTATTTAAAATTAAAATATTCAATAAAATGGTAAACAAGAGGTAAAATATCTTCTTTTCTTTCCCTAAGCGGCGGAATATAAATAGGGATGACATTTAAACGATAATAAAGATCCTTTCTAAATGTCCCTTTCTTAATCATTTCTTCAAGATCGCTGTTTGTAGCGGCTATTACCCTAACATCAACAGGGATTGCCTCTTTCCCTCCAATTCGCCTGATCTTTTTTTCCTGGAGTGCTTGTAACAGTTTGCTTTGAATATGAAGGGGAAGCTCGGCGACTTCATCTAAGAAAAGCGTACTCTTATTAGCTAACTCGAATAACCCTTTTTTGCCTTCTCTTAAAGCACCGGTAAATGACCCGGGTTCATATCCGAATAATTCGGCCTCCACTAAATGTTCAGGCAAAGCGGCGCAATTGACTTCATATAAGGTTTGCTGGCGCCGGTTGCTGTGATGATGAATTCTTTTCACTATCTCGCCTTTTCCGACGCCAGTTTCCCCTAATAATAAAACCGTACTGTCTGCTTTAGCCACTTTTTGAACAAGAGCAAGGATTTTTTTCATACTGCTGCTTTTAGCTATTAACCCTTCAAACTCCGCGGAATCATTTATTTCTTTTTTATAGTTTTCCAGCCGTTCTTCCATGTCCTCTATTTTTTTCTTTAATTGAATGAGTTCTGTAAGATCCCGGGAATAACTGACAACTCGCTTTAAATCCCCGTTCCTATCAAATACTGGACGCGCCTGGACATGCAAGTATCTTCCATAGGCAGTGTTCTGAAAAAGTTCTAAAGGCTTTTTCGTCCTAATGACCTCAAGTGATGCCGATGGATAAAAGACACCTTTTGCCTCCAGTTCTTGGACATGCTTTCCGACAATCTCATGAGCCGGCAAACGGTAATTCTTTTTACACATAGCATTAACTCTAATGACGACACCATGCTGATCAGTGACGAATATTTCATCAAAAGAAGCCTCGAAAATATCATTTAACTCGGCGTTAATGAGATCTGACTCATGTTGATTTTTTACCATCGCTCATGTCTCCCAAAAAGTTTGATTTCCTTAATACTATTTTATCAAACATTTTTGGAAATCTGCCGAGAATAAGTTAGACATTAAATGGAAAATAACAATTATATTGAAACTTTTATACTAAAGAAGCTTCAGATTGCTTACTTACAGCCGCTTTTATCGACTCTTCAAGGATATCAAGTCCTTCTTCAAGCTGTTCATCTGTAATAACGATTGGCATTAACACTCTAATGACATTGCCATACATCCCGGCACTTAACAGCAGCAATCCGCGGTTGCTTGCTTCTTGGATAATAGCGTTTGTCAAAGCTTTATTTGGTTCTTTGGAATTCTTATCCGTTACCATTTCGATAGCGCACATAGCGCCCAGTCCTCTGGCTTCACCGATACAATCATATTTTTCAGCAAGCTCATTAAATTTGTTTAATACTCTTTCACCGATTTTTTCAGCGCGTTGATTAAGATTCTCTTCTTCAATCACATCGAGGACTGCCAAAGCTGCGCTGCATCCTAAAGGACTGCCGCTGTAAGTGCCGCCTAACTCGCCCGGTTCTGATTTATCCATAATTTCACTGCGGCCAATCACACCGCTAATCGGCACGCCTGCCCCCATTGATTTGGAAACGGTGATTAAATCAGGGACAACGTCAAAATGTTCAATGGCAAAATAGCGTCCTGTTCTCGTGAAGCCTGTTTGGATTTCATCGGAGACAAATAAAATCCCATGCTGCTTACATAATTCATAAATGCCTTGAACAAACTTTTTGCTTGGAACGATAAAGCCGCCTTCACCTTGAACAGGCTCCATAATGACTGCGGCAATTGTTTCCGGCGCCACATCGCCAACTAAGAAATCTTTAAATTCCTGTAAAACTTGTTCATCATAATCAGCTTCTGAGAAACCTTCTGGACGGCGGTAGTAGTATGGATACGGCGCTTTATAAATTTCCGGCGCAAACGGTCCAAATTCATATTTATAAGGCTTTACTTTACTTGTCATAGTCATTGTCATCAATGTCCGGCCGTGATAGCCTCTTTTAAACGAGACAATCGCTTGTCTTTTTGTGTATTTTCTGGCAATCTTAACTGCATTTTCAACGGCTTCCGCACCGCTGTTTAAAAATAGAACCTGCTTATCATGATCTCCAGGCGCAAGTTTTGCTAACTTTTCAGCTAGTTTGATATAACCTTCATACATCATGACATTGAATCCTGTGTGAATGAAGCGGTCAACTTGTTCTTTTAAGGCTTTTGTCACCTTTGGATGAGAGTGACCGACATTAATTGTTCCGATAGCACCGGCAAAATCTATAAATGTATTCCCATCTACATCTTTAACCAGCGCGCCTTCCGCAGTATCCGCAAAAGTCGGCACTCCGTTGCTTACCCCTTTAGGAACAAAACGTTTTCTTTTATCAAGTAATGCCTTTGCTTTTTCTCCAGGCAAATTAGTTTTAACATCAGCAAATTTCTTCATTTATACCACCCTTTCGACAGCATTTGTTGTTCACTTTTTAAACATGCAAATCACATGCCAAAATCTAAAAGGATGAAAATGCTTTATTTAAAAGGTAAGAGCCAGAGAAAATAAGTCGATAAAGACTTAAATAACCCGTATTCGACTTAAAATTATTTATATTATAAGGGTTACATCATATATTAACCAAAAAAGCGCACCGCCAATTAAGTCTTACTCATCACCTTAGGCAATAACAAAACGCAGAGTTACCTTTTTCATAGATTAGTATAATCATTCATATGAAAAGGCGGTTCTGCGTTTAATTTATTGGACTTATAACTATTCTTCAAAAAAATTAATAATTGATAAAGAAACATAATTTATATAACGGGAAACTATAAATAAGAGACAAGCTAAATAAAGAGTTATTTAACTTTCTCTAATCCTTTGTTCTGATCGGAGAACGCCGATTGCTTCATCATTGTACGAAACGCATTTAGAAATTCCGCGTGGTCCGAATCTTGACTATCAGGTATTACAGCAGGATCCCTGTGAATTTCTGAATCACTGATAGATTGATTTCTATCCAACCTTTGGTGTTCCCTTTGAAACTCTATAAGAGCCCGTCGATAATCCTTGTCTCTCATTAGTTGATGATCGTCATGCTCTTGACGCTTTGTTTGAAATTCGATGAGGGCCTGCCGGTAATCTGCATCTCTCATTATAGGCTCGCTCATTTGCTGTGAAACCAAAGCGTCATTTTTAAAAATAAAAGCCGGTTGCTGATTCAGTTCGTTTGTTATCTCCTTACCGTCTACCGTCTGCGGTGCTAAAACAACCTCTTGCACGGTATCCTCTGATGGCCTTGTTTTGCGAATGAAAAAGGAAAGAATTAAGGCAATGGCTGCCAAGAAAGCGGCAATCAGAAAAGCATCGTTAATTCCCATGACAGTTGCCTTTTTCATCGCTGCGGCCATCTGTACCTTTGCAGTCGGAAGAATGTGTTTGTCTGTTACAATCTGATGCATGTGGGTTGCCGTCCTTGTTGACATGACCGTTACTAAAAGCGCCATGCCGACAGCACCCGCAATCATGCGGAAAGTGTTGAGCATTGCGGTGCCGTATCGATTTAGGCTCATTGGCAACTCATTCAAACCGGCGGTCATGATCGGCATCATCATGATTGCCATACCGAAAGAACGAACCGTGTAAACTATCAACACGTACATATAACTTGTATCCGTATGAAGCCTTGATAATTCAAAAGTGGTGAAAACCATAATGGCCAAACCGGCTACAGAGAGCCATCGTGCGCCAATTTTATCAAATAGTTTACCAGTGATTGGCGACATAATTGCCATTAGAATACCGCCCGGTAAATACATTAATCCTGACATAAATGGCGAAATCATTAGGATGTTCTGTATAAAGATTGGGGTCAAAATCATGCCTGCGTATAGAGCCATTGTGACGATGACATTGATAATAGTTGTCAATGTAAACATTGGGTAACGGAAAATACGAAATTCCAATATAGCATGCGGAACAGCCAATTGCCGCCAAACAAACAATCCTAGACAAATGCCTCCGATGGTCAACATAGAGATGACGTAAGTGCTTCCCCATCCTTTGGAGCCCGCAATGCTAAATCCATATAACACGCCGCCAAAGCCTACAGTGGAAAGAATGACACCCAACATGTCCAGTTTCGGACGCTTGGTTTTAGTCACATTTTTCAATACGAAGATAGCAACGATAACATCGATAATCGCAATTGGTAAGATAATGAAAAATAGTACTCTCCAAGAATATGTTTGAACAATCCATCCAGATAAGGTGGGACCGATAGCCGGAGCAAAGTTTAGAGCAATTCCGAATATCCCCATCGCCATTCCTCGCTTATTGATGGGGAATAATGTAAAAATGATATTGGTCACCAAAGGCATCAGAATACCGGCACCTGCAGCCTGTACCACTCGCCCAATTAAAATGATGGTAAAGTTTGGCCCGATACCGCAAATGAGTGTCCCTATTGTGAAAAGTCCCATTGATGTAATATAAAGTTGCCGTGTGGTGAACCGATCCATCAAAAATGCGGTAATCGGAATCACAACGCCATTGACCAACATGTAAATGGTGGTCATCCAGTCCGCGGTTGTTGCTGAAATATGAAGATGATCCATCATTTGCGGAAGTGCAACATTAACGAGCGTCTGATTTAAAAACGCTATGAATGCACCGGCAATCATTACACTAAAAATCGGGGCGACGCGAACGTTCCCCGATGCTGCCTGGGTATTCGTCATTTGTAGATTTCTCCTCCAAAGTAAGTATTTCAATTTCCCCATGGACCTTTAAAAAGACATCAGGTGAGGAAAATACATTCATTAATACCATTCTAACTGATTAGACTAATTTTATCAGTAAATTAATTTTCTAACCTTTCTGGTTCAGACATATCTCCATCGGCTCCTTTAATAGTCCATTGAAGCCGCCTTTCTTATTGACGTCGTTTTAAGAGATTGCTTACTTTGCCAAGGGAGTTCACAAAATTTGCAAAAGTTACTTTTTCAAATTAAAAACCGCATGTCCTATTGTTAAATAGTCATGCGGATAATTTTTAAACCCTTTTCTTAGCGTTAACGATTTTATAATAAGAATTAACCGTCAGAAAATAGTACAAGATGTAAATGACTGTATAAACACCCATACTTACAATGACCGGCACTATAATATTTTGCCCCATCAATTTAGATAATGCCGTTAATGCAAAAGCACTGTGGAGTATGCCAATGACTAAAGGCAATGCAAAAATAAATAACATTTGTTTTGCAATAGAGCCTTTTATTTCTTTATTAGAGACGCCGATTTTCCTTAAGATATTGTAACGCTCTTTATCGGCCGTTGCTTCGGTCAATTGTTTGAAATAGATAATGCTTCCGGTTGCCAATAAGAATACAAGCCCCAAGAATGCCCCCATGAAAATCATCATCCCCGAAGCGGACATTGTCATCTCAAATTGCTTATAAAAATCACTAAACATGGCTTTTTCAGGTAAAATACTTGCTAGTTTCTTTGACAATTGACTTGCATGCGCTGCGTCGCTGACATTTATTTCTTTAATGTTTTCTACATGATTAGCTTTAGATAACAGATTGAACAATTGATCGTTAACAACAACGGTTAAACCCCCAACCTCATAATTTAATACATTATACTTTTTAAATCCAATAAATCTTATCGTCTCTTTTTTTGGTTTTGAATTGAGGATGGCATTTTCACCTTGATATTTAGGTGATAAGCTTGGGTTATATTGATTATCCAATGCAATAGCTTCATTTTTCACTAGATGAATGCCGTCTTCTTTTCCTAGCATACCGGCCAGCTTATTAAAATCAGTTTGCGATATTAATGTCAGCCGCTCCTGATCCATAAAGTATTGAGAAGGAGGATTTTTCATTTTAGGCAAACCTGCTTTGAGCTTTAGTACAGGAACCGTAACCCGATCAATTGCCTTATGATCCTTGGATTGAGCTAATACATTGTTAACTTTTTGATCCAAATGAGCACCTTGTGAGAGATAAGCGTAGCTAAACGGATATAATGTATTAAGTCTTTTTTGATTACCATAATACGTACTGTAGCTTGTTCCAAAGGCGCAAAGTGTAATTGCACTCAAAATCGCAATAACTGTTAGTACACGGGCATTCCCTTTAATTCTATATAAAAGCTGGGACGTTCCGATAATATTAATCCCATTATAATAATGGTTCTTATTTTTCTTTGATAATTTAAGCAAATAAATAGTCAATGAACGGAAAAATAAGAATGTACCAATAATGACAGTTATCAAAATGAGAAATACACCGAGAAAAAAGTTACTCCAAAAACTCGAAGTCATACTCTGCAAAGCTAACCAGTACCCAAACCCGATCAACACAATCGCCAGCACTGCTGCAATGAGCGAAGCTTTTGGCGCCGACTCTCCTTTTTTCTCCGCCTGGAAAAGATCAATCAATTTAAATCGGTATATTAAACGATAACCTTCCATGGAAGTAATGAAAATAATAATGGCAAAGACAATAACCGTCTCAATAATCGCCTTTCCAGAAATCATAAAGTAAACGTCAATCGTTGCCCCCATCAGCTTCATAAGCAGCATGACAAAGAACTTTGAAAGCAGCGCGCCGAGTGCAACTCCGATGATAAGCGCTAAAATACCCATTACGAAATTCTCATAAAAAAGCATTAAGCCAATCTGTCTCTTTCTTACACCAAGCAGCGAGTATAACCCGACTTCCTTTTTACGTTTTCGTGTAAAAAAGGCGTTGGAATACCAGATAAAAATAGCAACAAAAATGATCAGTGCGACAGATGCAGCCTTAAAAGCTCCGTCAACTTTCAGCGTTGTTGCTTTGACGACTTGATCGTTGTATTGCAAAGAAACAAAGGTGAAAAAGATCACAATACTGAAGATCATAGACACAAAGTATAGAAAGTAGTTATAAAAATTTCTTTTAATATTTTTCCTGGCAATGCTAAATAAGGTCACCTTTTCCACCTCCCAAGGCGGACAAAATATCCAAGATTTTTTGGAAGTAGTCTTTGCGTGAAGTCTCACCTTTCACGAGCTCTGTAAAAATGACGCCGTCTTTAATAAATAACACCCTTCTGCAAAAGCTTGCGGCAAATGCATCGTGAGTAACCATCATAATGGTAGCTTTATCTTTTTCATTTAACTGTGCAAGGCTTTGCAATAAGGCGGTAGCTGATTTTGAGTCCAATGCTCCCGTCGGTTCATCGGCAAATATCAAGCTTGGATTTGCGATAATCGCCCGGGAAGCAGCCGCTCTTTGCTTTTGCCCTCCAGACACCTGGTATGGAAATTTATTTAAAATTTCTTCAATACCAAACTTGGCGGCGATCTCTTTCACCCGCTTATCTATTTCTTTGGCTTTGACTTTTGAAAGCGCCAAGGGCAATACAATATTTTCCTCTATTGTCAATGTATCTAGTAAATTGTAATCTTGAAAAATAAAACCCAATTTTTCTCTTCTAAAGGATGTTAACTGTTCCTCTTTCATTTTGACAATATCGTTGCCATCGATGAGAATCTCACCCGAAGTTGCCTGATCAATTGTCGATAAAATATTTAACAAAGTTGTTTTGCCAGATCCGGACGGACCCATTATTCCGACAAATTCCCCTTCTTTAATTTGCAAATTTATATCTTTTAACGCTGTAACGATATTTCCTTTTTGGCCGTAAACTTTTTTTACGTTTCCTGCTTCCAGCATAGCTTTCATTATTTTCCTTCCTCCTGAATCCTTTAATTTAAAAAGATTATCGCAGCTGAATATCTTCTAATCAGTTTCTCAAATCTTAACGGTCAATCACTACGATATTTATTCTAATTCAAGGGATACATTGGAACCATTTCTTTTCCTTACAATCAGGGTCGGTAACCTTACATTTTTGTAGGGTTAGTAAAGCCTCGCCTGAAATCCTTCTTTGCAGCTTTGCGGGCGAGACGCGGCAACACTTGGTCTTCACCGCAGGAGGACACACCTCCTGTATAAGTCTCTGATGCCGGGTGACATTATATTCCCAATGTACAACAAAGGCCGGGGACCAGTGTATAAACTTCGGTCCCCGGCCTGTATCTATTTTTTTGCAACTTGATAAAAGTCCAAAACTTTAGGAAAGTGAATGATAACCTGTGTTCCTGTCCCTTCCTTTGACTGAATCGATATTTTATGGCCAAGCTTTTCAGCAAGTTTTTTTGAAAGATACAGCCCCATTCCTGTTGCGTTAGTATTCTTGCGTCCAGTCTTCCCCGTAAATCCTTTCTCAAACACTCTATCGATATCCCTTGAAGAAATGCCAATGCCGTTATCCTCAATCATCAAGGTTGTTTCAGTGTCACTTTCATCGCCAATAAAACGTATACGTCCCTTGCTTTCTGTGTATTTTATCGCATTGGATAACATTTGATCTATCATAAATGTCAGCCACTTTTTATCGCTAAGAACATCTTTGTCAAGGTTATCCATTTCCACACTGATTTTTTTATTAATAAACCATTTGGAGTGCTTTTTAATACTATCCACAACAATGGATTTTAATTTAACATCTTTAATAAAATAGTCTTGATTAAAGGCATCAATTCTTGAATAATAAAGCGCCTGCTCAACAAAATTATCAATCTTAACCAATTCATCCTCAAGCTTGTTAAGAATATCTTCCTTAGTTTTGCTTTCACTGTTATGAATCGTCAGTTTGCTTGCGGCAATCGGGGTTTTAATTTCATGAACCCAAGACATCATAAAATCCTGGTTCTCCCGTTTTTCATCATAAAGCTTTTCAATTCGCTTAAGCTGTGTTTTCTGGATATGACTGATCAACCGGTAATAAATTTCTTGCTCTTTTGTTTGCGGTTCGGGTAAAACGATATCCAGATTATTTTGTTCACTGCCTTCAATTGTCTCTTTTACTTCAACATAATACTTTTTTCGAACAAAATAATCCCCCGCTATATAAATAGCAAAAAAGATAAAAGCAACAATGTTAATATATAGAATATTACCTTTAGACATTCTTTGAGTATTGCTTAAAAATACGAATACAGAAATAAATACCATCAGTATGATATAAAACAAAATGAGAAACCGTTTGTCTTTTATATAATCGATCAATCTCATGTAATGATATACCCTTGGCCTTTCTTTGTTTTAATAAAATCCGTTTTGCCGAGTCCGGCTAATTTTTTTCTCAGCCTGACAACATTAACGGTTAATGTATTATCGTCAACGAAACTTTCATCTTCCCAAAGGCTCCTCATGATTTTTTCTCTTGAAACAACATTGCCTTGATTCTTCATCAATATATAAATAATTTTTTGCTCATTTTTCGTAAGCTCAGCTTTTTTATCCTGAAAAAGAATATGACTGTCCTTAAGATTAAGAACGAGACCATCATGCTCAATAACATAGTATCTGTATTTGTATAAGAATAAGTCCTTCTGAGAATTGCATTAATTTTGGCCATAAGAACATCCATATCAAAAGGCTTTTGAATGTAATCGTCCCCGCCCATATTCATGGCCATAATTATATCCATACCGGTATCCCGGGATGACAAGAAAATAATCGGCACATTGGACACTTCTCTAATCTTCTGGCACCAGTGAAAACCGTCAAATGCAGGCAAGTTGATATCCAAAAGGACAAGTTCCGGCTTATTTTCAATAAATAATGACAAAACGTCTTCAAATTGTTCAACATAAAAAGCATCAAATCCCCACCGCTTCATGTTCTCATAAACAATATCTCTAATCGTTTCATCATCCTCAACGATCATAATTTTTAACATAAGCACACTCCTTTTACCCTTCAAAAACCTATTATTTCAATATATCGATCACATTATAAAAGCATAGTTCACATTAGAGGAGAATAATATGTCATTAGTTCCCTTGAACGTATGTTTTCGATTGGCCATAAATGCTTAAATATCAGAATATAAAGTCTCCGCACCCTGCCTTCAAGCTTCAACCTCCAATATCTAGAATGGAAAGGAATGAGTAAGGCATGGTTCACAAACATCAAGTTCAACTGTCCCTTGAGCAAATGCTTTCCATTATTCGACACGGTTTAAATCAAACAGTTTCACCGAAGAAAGTCGTCATTATCGGCGCCGGTATATCGGGACTGGTAGCCGCTTCTTTACTTAAAGAGGCCGGCCACAGCGTTAAAATCTTAGAATCCACCGATCGAATCGGCGGGCGGGTTATGACTTATCGATCACCATTCAGCCGCGGACATTATCCCAACATGGGCGCTTTAAGAATACCGGAATCACATGTATTAGTTTTAGAATATATTAAAAGGTTTCATTTACCAACCAATTTATTTATTAATGCGACACCTGAAGATCTTATTTATGTAAACGGTATAAAAACACGGGTAAAACAATATGAACAAAATCCCGATATTCTTCAATATCCAGTATCTCCTCATGAAAAGGGCAAAACCGCTGACTTATTGATATACGAAGCCTTAAAACCTATTACAGATTTTATTAACAAAAATCCTAACCGAAATTGGCCTATTATTCTTAAGCATTTTGATAAATATTCGATGCAATCTTTTTTAAAATATGCGCCTCATCCTCCCGGAATAAGCTTTTCACAAGGCGCTATAGAGATGATTGGTGTCCTTTTGGACCTAGAAGGATTACTCGAACAAGCTTTTATCCATTCAATGAGAGATGTGATGATTTTTTTAAGTCCTTCATCGCGTTTATATCAAACGATTCTGCCAATAGAGCGCTTTTTTGAAATTACCGGAGGCAATGATTTGCTTCCAAAGGCATTTCTCCCTGAGTTAAAAGACAACGTTTTATTTAATCATCGCGTTGTTAACATTACCCAGCAACATGACGGTGTTACTGTCAATTCAAAGCAAGGTTCTGAAAATAAAAGCTTTACAGGGGACAGGTGCATTGTTACGATTCCCTTTCCAGCTTTGCGCTTCATTGATATTCAACCTTATCATTCTATATCACATATAAAGCGAAGGGCTATAAGAGAACTTCATTATATGAATGCTTCCAAGGTTGCGATTGAATTTAAAAGCAGGTTCTGGGAAAAAGAAGGCTTATACGGCGGGAAGACAGTCACTGATTTGCCAATACGCTTTGTCTATTATCCAAGTAACGGGATTGGAAGTTCCGGTCCAGCCGTCATTATTGCCAGTTATACATGGGGTGATGATGCATCACCATGGATAGCATTTTCAAATGAAGAACGTGTTTATCACGCTTTAAACAATTTAGCTTCTATTCACGGGAATGTCGTCTATAAAGAATTTGTCACTGGTATATCAAAGAGCTGGCTTCTGGATAAAAATTCTTGCGGCGGTTTTACTTTTTTCAAGCCGGAACAACAAACAGAATTACTGCCTTATATGACAATACCGGAAGGAAGAATTCACTTTGCCGGCGAACAAACATCATCAGATCCTAATTGGATCGAAGGCGCAATAGAATCCGGCATCCGGACTGCGTTTGAGATTCATCATGCGGCTAAATGAATAAGATTTAGCCGCCATAACTCAATCATGCAGTTTGGCGGCCAACTATTAAACAACTAATTAGTTTTTTCAAGCAACAAACGATAATTTTCTTCATCAAAGCAAACAAAAAGAACCTTATTAATCTTGCTTTGCTTATGTTCATTTAAGTAGGATGACACTTCTTCTGCAGAAATATCTGCCGCTAACGGTTTCGGAAAATGATAAACACCTGTACTGATATTTGGGAATGCAATTGTTTCAACATGATATTGATCAGCAAGCTGCAAAACATTTTGATAACAGTTTCTAAGTAACTGCGCCTCTTGGTGTTTTCCGCCTTGCCAAACGGGTCCGACAGTATGAATGACATATTTTGCATTAAGACGTCCCGCTGTTGTAATAACAGCTTCGCCCGTTGGACAGCCGCCTTGCTTTTCCCTAATCTTCTTGCATTCTTCCAGAATCTCACTGCCTCCTGCCCGGTGTATCGCCCCATCGACGCCCCCGCCGCCAAGTAATCCATTATTTGCCGCATTGACAATGGCATCGACGGTTACCCTGGTAATATCCCCTTGAACAACATGGATTTTTTCCGAAATAGCTGTCATTCGATCATCCCCTTTAGGCATAGTTTCTTATCTTCGATTTAAAATGTCAACAAAACAACAACATGATTACATCCCTTCCCAGCTTTATGACAAACTTTGTTAGAGCCCTTTTGGAAACCTTTGCGCAGGAGCCAAGCATTGCTTCTAGATCTGCTGCAAGCTGCGACAAGAGGCGGCAATGCTTCTTTTGAGTAAACCGCCGGCATTGGCGTACCATTTATTATAAATTATTCTTTCACTTGAAAACCTTTAGTTTTTTCTACAATGATTGACAGAATTTGATGTTTTCTTACATAATGGACATACAGTCAATAACTATTCACCCGCCTTAGTTAAGGAATAATCATTTCACTTACCTTATTGACTTAAAGACTATTTTTTCTGAAAGGGAGTGTGAGCTGTGAAAAAATATGTCTCGCTGATCCCAATCACTTTATTAATTTTTGCATTGGTAGGGTGTGGACAAACGGAGGATGTAAACGGCAGTGCAAATGGCGGAAATAAAAAGAAAGAAACAGTCAAAGAAGCATCTGCACTTAATGAGAATAAGGAACCCGAAACACCTTATGCCCCTGTTCCTCCGTCAAAAGATGCAAAGCCTCTAAAGGATTTCTCTGCAGACTCTAAGAAAGGAAAAGCATCATCAAAAGATCAAAATTCCAATCACAAAAGAAAAGTACCTTTAGGACAAACGCTGATGGCAGGTAAAAAGGACTTATCCAACGGCCCTCTTAAGAAATACAGGCTTGTTTCCTTTTATGGCACGCCTATCTCTAATAAAATGGGTGTCCTAGGTGAAAGTTCTCCAGAAGAGATGATGAAGAAACTTAAAAAACAGGCTCAAGCCTATTCTAATGCTGATCCATCCCGGCCGGCTGTTCCGACAATTGAGCTGATCGCTTCAGTTGCACAGCGGGATCCAGGACCAAAGAAACTTTATATCTCTCATACCTCAAAAGAAATCATTGAGCGTTACGCCAAACTTGCTAAAGATAACAAGGCATTATTAATCCTTGACGTTCAGCTTGGCCGAGACTCGATTATGAACGAAGTCAAGGAACTTGAACCTTATCTTAAGATGCCGAATGTCCATTTAGCCATAGATACCGAATTTCACGTCGGAAAAGGGCAGGTACCGGGCGAGGACCTCGGACATGTGAATGGCGCAAACATACAAAAAGCTATTAAATACATAAACAATCTTGTAAAAAAGGATAACTTGCCGGATAAGATTGTCATGGTACACGAATTTCAAAAAGGCATCATCAAAAATAAATCGCTTATAAAACCGACTAAACATGTTGAAGTCGTTCAGAACTCAGATGGTTTCGGGAGAGCCAAAGATAAGAAATATAAATACCATCAGCTGGTTACAGAACAAACGAACCAGTACGGAGGATTTAAGCTCTTCTATCATGAAGATCAGCCGCTTCTTTCTCCGAAACAGGTTTTACGGCTGGATCCATCACCAGCTGTTGTAAACTATCAATAAGAAGTAAAATTGAGATAAGAAAAAGGCAGGAAGTCATCATAATAGACTTCCTGCCTTTTTCATTTTATCATTCAATTTTTCTGCTGCTTTTTTAACATCCGTTTGCGAAAGAATGGCTGAAACTACAGCAACACCATCGACATTGCGATCAAGGAGTTCTTTTACATTATCTTGTGTAATCCCGCCGATAGCGACAACCGGAATTGATACTTTTTCTTTGATACGAGTGAGTTCATCAAGTTCAATCAGCGTCGCATCGCCTTTTGTTTTTGTTCGAAAGACTGAACCGACACCAAGATAATCTGCACCATCTTGTTCTGCTTTTACCGCTTCTTCAACAGTTGAACAGGAAACGCCTAAAATTTTATCCGGTCCGATAATTTCCCTGACAATACTTGCCGGAAGATCATCCTGCCCCACATGAATACCGTCAGCATCAAGAGCAAGAGCGATATCAACACGATCATTAATAATCAATGGAACATGGTAAGAAGCCGCCGTGTCCCTGAGTTCTTTTGCGAGCTCGTAAAACACTTTAGATGATTCATGCTTTGCCCTTAGCTGCAATAGGCTAATCCCGCCGTCAAGGGCTTCTTTTATCTTTTTCATATACTGATTGTGGTGCCCGGAATCATAGTTTTCCGTTACTAAATACACACGGTAGTCTACATTTTGATTAGCCATTGATACGTGCCCCTTTCTTAAGATCTTCAACAGTCAAGGTTGAGAACGCATCAAACAAACGGACTCTGAACATCCCCGTACCTTCATTTGCTCTTAAGTTTTGATGAGCCGTTTCACCGGCAAGTCCCATGGTTAAAATACCTGCCGCAGCGGCTTCGAACGGTTTATTATCCGTTCCTGCATAAACCCCGATCAATGAATTCGTCATACACCCGGTTCCTGTAAGCTTTGCAAGCATTGGATGGCCGTTTTGAATACGAACAGTATGCTCACCGTCTGATACGACATCAATCGCCCCTGTAATAGCAATTGTCGCTTTTAGCTCGCTGGCAAGTTTCTTGGCTAAAGCTTCAGCCCCTTCCATGCTGTCGCCTGAATCAACCCCTTGTCCGCTTGAAGGCAATCCGGCTAACGTTCTAATCTCAGACATATTCCCGCAAATAATAGAGCAATCAACATTAGCAAGAATTTTCTTCGCTGAGTCGCTGCGAAAAGCGGTTGCTCCAACACCAACAGGGTCAAAGATGACAGGAATCCCTTTTTCATTAGCTGCCTTTCCTGCCTTTAACATCGATTCGACAGTTTCTTCCGCCAAAGTGCCTATATTTATGACAAGAGAAGATGATTGCGCCGCCATCTCAGCCGCTTCGTTCGAGCTGTCCGCCATGACCGGGCGCCCTCCTAAAGCCAAGGTAGCATTTGCGCAGTCATTAATTGTTACACTATTAGTAATATGGTGGACGAGCGGTTGTTTATCTTTTATTTTATTAAAAAGTTCATAGATTTGATCCATAACAGAAGCCCCTCTCTTTAGTCAATAACGCTTGTCTCCGGAAACCATTGATATAAATGATTCGTCGGTCCAACGCCTTTGCCGATGGCTAATCCATGGTCAATTGCGCCTTCTATATAAGTCTTGGCTTTTAAAACAGCCTCTTCCAGTGTATGTCCGTTTGCGAGGTTGCCGGCGATGGCTGAAGACAGCGTGCATCCGGTTCCGTGAGTATTATTTTTGTTAATTCTTTTGCCGTTAAAATGCTTCCACGAGTTCCCGTCATAAAGAACATCCACCGGCTCGCCTTCTAAATGTCCGCCTTTAATAAGGACTGCCTTAGGTCCAAAGTTATAAATTTTTTCCGCTGCTTGTTCCATTTCTTGCAGGTCGGTAATAGATTGATCTATCAGGACACCTGCTTCTTTTAAATTCGGTGTAATCACTGTCGCTAAAGGCAGTAATTCTTCTATTAGCGCTTGTTTTGCTTCCGGCTTCAATAAATCATAACCGCTTTTAGAAACCATGACCGGATCAAGAACGATATATTCCGGCTGATAGATTTTAAGTTTATCGGCAATGATTTTAATAGATGCATTGTCTGATACCATGCCAATTTTCACGGCATGGACCGGGATATCGGTAAAAATTGCATCAATTTGTTTACCTATCATATCTGGAGAAATATCTTCAACAGCCAGCACACCCTGTGTATTTTGCGCTGTTACTGCGGCAATCACGCTCATTCCATAAACGCCGTGTGCTGAAAAAGTTTTTAAATCAGCTTGGATGCCGGCGCCGCCGCTGGAATCCGAACCTGCTATTGTTAAAACTGTTTTCATCATTTTCACCTCATTGGAAAGTATTTTGATATTGAACGATTTTTCTCTAAAGCGGTGAGCACAACCCAGGCAATCAAGCTGCCGCAAACAGTGCTCATTAAAAACGGTACGACGAAAAAGAAAGCTGCCACATTTTGCCCGAGAAGAAACTTGGCTATTGGAAAAGAAGCTATTGCTCCAATGATACCCGTTCCTAAGACTTCACCAAAAACAGCAAATATTTTCCTTTTTGTTATGACATACAATACACCGGCCAGACACGCACCGATCATACTGCCAGGAAAGGCTAACAATGAGCCCGTTCCGAGTAAATTTCTTAATAAAGAAATCATAAAGGCATTGACAACCGCATAACCGGGACCAAGAACAACCGCTGATAAGACATTAATAATGTGTTGGATGGGCGTTATTTTAGACATGCCGATCGGAATAAAGATCATATTGCTTGTCAATGTTCCGATGGCAATAAACAGTGCTGAAAACGTTAATTTACGAGCAGACACCGGCGACTGCCTCCTTCTTAACGCACTAGAGGAACTAATCAGGTGAAAAGATCGAAGTGTATTCCGAAGCTATGTAAAAAAGGCACAACTCCCAGAATAGGATTTGCGCCTTTTAATATACATACAAAGAACCGCGACTTCCCTACGCTGGCATGATCCAGATCAGGTTTCAAGGGTCTAAGACTTTGCAGGTCTTACTCTCAGCCGGCCTTATCCAGCTCCCCCAGTGCTATCATATATTTAATTATTTTCAGATTAAAAGTAACACATAAGCCCGCTCTTTTCAAGTAAAGGGGTCAGACCCCTTGAACTTGTGGATAACATGGATAATGTTAATAAGTCAAAATATTTGCATCTCTTGTGAATAGATTTAAAATAGTATTAATAAAGCATTCCTTGCATTCTACTTTTTTGAAAGGAAGTGAGTGTGTTATGGGGTTATTGCATCATGACATTACATTCTTAAATTTTGATGGCAGTTATGTTGTTCAAAATCAGTTGTGTCAAGACTTTCCTCATAACTGGATTGACTTATATGACATTAAACATACTAACCTTTATTGTGAACCAGATTCATTAAATCAAATTACAAACGCCATAAAGGATCGCACTGAAAAAGGGATTACTCTGATAGGCAACGGAAATTACCATTATGTCTCTTATGCCTTACTATCAGAAATCCAGGAACCTTTCACGTTAATACTTCTTGACCATCACACCGACTTAATGGAGGGATCAGCACCTTCGCTGTTATCATGCGGTTCATGGGTCTATCATGCCGCTTTAAACCTTCCCTTGCTGGAAAAAGCTATTATTATTGGTCCAAATACCTCCTTTCCCAGTCATCTGCCAACTCAACTCCGGCATAAGATTCATATTTTTTCAAGTGAACATTTACCGCTAACCGAGCTGCAAACCATTCTCTCACTCATTCAAACAGATACTGTTTATATCAGCATTGATAAAGACGTACTCGATTCAGCCTATGCTGAAACTAACTGGGATCAAGGACATATGACTCTGAAGGATTTGATTCGAATCATCACTTCAGTCGCCGCTTTTAAACATGTCGCCGGTATTGATATTTGCGGGGAATGGCCTGTGTCACCCGTGGATGCCTTTAATCCAAAGAACCAATCTATTATTCATAAAAATGAACAAGCCAATTATCAGATTTTAGATGCTTTAGTTCATTCGAAAATTTATGCTCATCACTGATTTTTAAATTCACAAAGACTACTATTTATTAATATATTTATTAAAATAATTATCCTGAACCTAAATTAAGTATAAATAACCATTAATCAAAACCACCCGTGAAAACGGGTGGTTTGCTCTGCGGCTGAAAGCCTCTGTTACTGGCCAGCCCTTCAAAGGGCACTGAAAGGTTCGCCAACCGCACTACTTTTCCGGCAACCCTAAAAGGGTC